>NZ_PCYT01000006.1:0-52315 GCF_002553735.1 Lactobacillus sp. UMNPBX17 | reverse complement strand
TTTAAACAAAAAATGAAGCCAAACTTCTTATTATGCTTGACTTTACGTAGAAAAATCCGTTACTTAATATAGCCATAAACACAAAAAAGACTACCACATATTGTGGAAGTCTTTAGATATGTTATTCAAAATTATCCATTTCTTCGATTGCTTTTTCCCAAGCGTTATTTGCATCATCTAGCTGTTTTTGAACATCAGATAATTGCTCTTGAAGTGGTCCAAGCTTATCAAAATTGGAAGCAATATCAGGATTTGCCATTTCATTTTGAATACTTTGTTCTTGTTCTTCTAATTCTTCAATCTTTTGTTCAGCTTGGTCAATTGCGCGCTGCAATTTTCTCTTTTGTGAATCACGCTGTTTTTGTTCTTGGTAAGAAAGCTTTTGCTGGCTGACTTGTTTAGTAGGTTGAACTTCTGTTGAAGATGAGGCAGCTATTTCTTGCTTTGCTTTTTCATCAAGATAGTAAGAATAATTACCATTATATATCTTGGCGTGACTATTTCTAACAGAAACAATTTTATTAGCTAATTGATTAATGAAGTAACGGTCGTGAGAAACGAAGAGCAAAGTGCCATCGAAGTCTTTTAGTGCTTTTTCAAGCACTTCTTTTGCTTCGATATCCAAGTGGTTGGTAGGTTCGTCCATCAACAAGAAGTTATCGTGTTCAAGAGAAAGAACTGTTAAAGTTAATCTGGCTTTTTGACCACCGGATAGTTGTCCGACAGTTTTATCAATATCTTTAGCAGTAAAAAGAAAACTGGCCAAGATTGAACGAACATCACGTTCTGGCATTGTCTTATGACGATCCCAAACAGTGTCCAAAACGGTCTTAGAAGGATCAAGTCTTTGCAATTCCTGATCATAATACCCGATGTCTAAAGATGCGCCGTATTTAATGGAACCACCTTTAGGCTGCAATTGTTTCATAATGGTTTTAAGTAATGTAGATTTACCGATACCATTTGGTCCAATAATAGCTACACGATCACCTTTATTAATTTGGAAGGAAATATCACTAACCATTGTTTTGTCTGGATAACCAATAGTTAAATCGTTAAGAATTAAAACTTCCTTACCAGAAGGGCGCTCGCTATTAAAGTGAATTCGAACCTTGTTCTTATGCTTTGGTGGCTTGATTCGTTCGATTTTTTCAAGCTTTTTACGACGACTCTGAGCACGTTTGGTAGTAGTAGCTCTTACTAAATTCTTTTGAATAAATTCTTCGTCTTTTTTGATCTCGGCCTGTTGCTTTTCATATGCTGCTTCTTGATCTTTATCACGTTGTTCACGCTGCATTACGTAAGCAGAATAATTACCCTTAAATGGAGTTAATTTACCAAATTGCAATTCGAAGATTTGAGTTGCCAAATGATCTAAGAAGTACTGGTCGTGGGATACAACCAAAATTGCACCGCTATAGTTCTTCAAAAAGCCTTCCAACCAATCAAGCGTATCCAAGTCAAGGTAGTTAGTAGGTTCGTCTAGCAAAAGCAATGCGGGCTTACGCAGAAGCAACTTTACGAAAGCTAATCTAGTCTTTTCACCGCCAGAAAGGCTGCCAATCTTCTTTTGCCAAGTATTTTCTGGAAACTTGAAACCATTCAGGATACTCTTAATATCTGATTGGTAGGTATAACCGCCTTTTTGTTCAAAAGCAAATTGCTTTTGGTCATATTGCTTAAGCAGTTCCTGGTCTTCGGGATGTTCCGCAATTTGTTCTTGCATGTGAGTTAAACTTTTTGCTTCCTTTATTAAGGGTGCAAAAACAGATTCCATTTCATCCCAAATGGTCTTGTCTTCGTTTAATGCATTTTCCTGAGCAATGTAACCTACATCAATGCCCTTGTTAACAGTGAATTCACCGTGAGTTGGTTCTTGCTCGCCTGTCATAATTTTTAATAGGGTAGTTTTACCGACCCCGTTGGGACCAACTAAACCGATTCGGGCATTAGAATCGATTGAAAAAGTAACATTTTTAAATAAAGTGTTGGCACCAAATTGTTGTTCTAAATCGTGTCCTTGTGCAATAATCATAATTTTTCACCTAACCATTATTCTACCATATGGTAGAAAGTGATCGAATACTAAATACATGTGAAAAATAATCTTTGTGAAAAATATGTTTGGACAAACACCCTGTTAACAGGTATGATAGATATGCTTGATTGTGCATTCACAAACATGAAATACAGTTGGGGGCTTCTATTATGGATAGAATAAAAATTCCAAAAGCAACAGCAAAAAGACTACCTTTATATTATCGTTATTTGATCATTTTAAATGAAGAAGGCAAGGATAAGGTTTCTTCCACTGAACTATCTGAGGCAGTTCAAGTTGATAGTGCTTCGATTAGAAGAGATTTCTCATATTTTGGTGCTTTAGGTAAGCGCGGATATGGTTATGATGTAAAGAATTTGCTGAGCTTTTTCAAAAAGATTTTAAATCAAGATACATTGACAAACGTTGCTTTAGTTGGTGTTGGTAACTTGGGAAGGGCGTTACTTAATTACAATTTTAAGCGAAGCAACAATATTAGAATTTCTTGTGCTTTTGATATTAATAAAAAAATTACAGGTCGTATCCTAAGCGGCGTTCCTGTTTACGATATGAAAGATTTAAAGCAGCAATTAAGTGATCAACAAATTTCAATTGCTATTTTAACTGTTCCTTCAACCGCTGCCCAAAAGACTACTGATGAAATGGTAGATGCGGGAGTTAAGGGAATTATGAACTTTACACCGATTAGATTATCTGCTCCTGCAAGTGTAAGAGTGCAAAATGTAGATTTGGCAACAGAATTGCAAACATTGATTTACTTTTTAGATTCTGAAAAGCAAAAGAACGATGAATTATAATCTTAAAAGACTACTTTTCTAAATGAAAGGTAGTCTTTTTTACCTCTTAGTCATGAAAATTGACCACTTAGTCTAAATAGCTAGTTTTCACGCAAGATTCTTGGTTTAATATAGTTAAGTCGAAGGGAGGGATGAAGCTTGAAGGTAAAATTAAATATTGATCCTAATCAAAAGGAGACAGAAATAGTTATTAATGCTTCGGAATTAACGCCAGAAATTGAACAATTGTATCATGCCTTGCAGAAACAAACGCCTAATCTTGAGCAGATCGAAGCTATCAAAGATGATGTCTCTTATTATTTGAATTTAAGCGACATCCTTTTCTTTGAAACTGACAGTAAGATCGTCATGGCTCATACGACGAAAAATGCTTATCAAGTTAAATACAAATTGTATGAGTTAGAAGATATATTGGGCGGCAATTTTATGCGAGTAGCTAAATCTACTATTTTGAATTTGGATAAAATATATGCCATTACACGTTCGATTTCTAACTGTCAGATTAAATTTGAAGAATCATATAAAACGGTCTATGTATCGCGGCATTATTATCGTGATTTGCGTAATCGTTTAGAAGAAAGAAGGAATTTTCAATGAGAGGTAAATTGGGACGAGCTTTTTGGGGCATCTTCTTTATTGCCTGTGCATTGTTTGTAGTTTTAAACCAAATGGGGATTTGGACTTACAGACTAGGGTTCTGGGCTGCGATTGGGACAGTGATTTTTGCAATCAGTTTATTAGATGGATTAATTAATCGTCGGATCACTGAGAGTGTCTTTTCTGTTGCGTTCATTTTAATGATTTTCGCTGAACCACTACATATTACTCGGTTGGTACCGTGGACTATTTTACTTGCAGCAGTCCTAATTTCAATTGGATTGGGGATTATTTTTCGCAATCGATTTCATACGGTGGTTTATGCAAATAAGAAAATTAAAAACTTTAGGGACAAAAGAGAAAATCTTACAGATCATATCTTTACTGATACAGTAAGCAAAGAACAAGGTTCTCATGTAGTAGTTGATCAAACTATGTCAGACACTTCTCGTTATATTCATTCTAAAGCACTAGAGACAATCGATGTGAATGCTAAAATGAGTGATGTTAACTTATACTTAGATGATGCTCAGGCAGCAAATGAAACAGTGACAATGAATGTCAATATAACAATGACAGATTTGACGATCTATTTACCATTATCATGGCAGGTAGAAAGCAACATGGCATCTACTTTCATGTCAGGTGATTTTGAAATTGATGGTACGTCTAACGGTGGTGGACCAACTTTAATTATTCAAGGTCGTTCGAGCATGAGTGATATCAAAATAGAATATGTCTAAAAAATAAGGCTTGGAAATCTCCAAGCCTTATTTTCATGCGGTTGTTAAACTTTTAATTAATTTAACAGGTAAGATGTAATGCTTTTTGTTAAGTTCTTTATTAGGATCACTAATTCTTTGAAGCAAAAGTTTAACTAACAAAATAGCTATATCATTGATGGGTTGAGCAATTGTTGATAATTCAGAATGG
Organism: Lactobacillus sp. UMNPBX17; assembly: GCF_002553735.1. Lineage (NCBI taxonomy): Bacteria > Bacillati > Bacillota > Bacilli > Lactobacillales > Lactobacillaceae > Lactobacillus > Lactobacillus sp. UMNPBX17. The sequence goes on along the minus strand of NZ_PCYT01000006.1, from coordinate 47,929 downwards.
TAAGTTTGAATTTGTTTAGTACCATCAAAGCCAATTACTTTTAAATCTTCAGGTACTTTTAATCCTAACTTTCGTGCTTCTTGTAAAACTAAGATTGCGGTTAAATCATCTGTGCAAACAACACCATCAGGATGATCATTTTGCAGCATTTCGTGAATAGTTATATTCTTCAATAATGTAGAATCAGAAAATGCTACTGAACAAATGTGGGGAGTAAAATTTAAATTTTCTGCTTCGTTTAAATAGGCCTTTAATCGTTGGTCTGTAGGGTTACCTTTTAATTGTTTATTTCCTAAAAAGAAAATTTTATGACAACCACTTTGAATTAAATCATGTACTGCTAATTTGATTCCTTGATAATTATCACAACTGACAATAGGTACATTTTCGGATAATTTACGATCAAAAGAAACAATCGGCAATCCTAATTCTTGATATTCTTCGATTCCTAAATTATGAGCTCCGGCAATAATACCATCAACCTGGTTGGCTAAGAGCATTTTTAGGTAGGCACGTTCTTTTTCTTTATCTCTTTGAGCATTACAAAGGATTATCTTATATCCCTTTTCAAATAAAATGTTTTCGATATCTTGTATTAGTTCCGCAAAAAATGGATTGGTTATTTCTGGGAAAATCAATCCAATTAATTTCATTTTTTTGCCTTGAAGTGATCGAGCAAGGGAATTAGGTTGATAATTTAATTCTTTCATAGCTGTGAAAACTTTATGTTTGGTTTTATCGCTTAAATAGCCATGATTATTAATTACTCGAGAGACAGTTGTTACTGAAACACCAGCTTTTTGTGCAACATCTGTCAATTTTACTGCCATAATATCACCTTATTAAAGGATCGTTTCCATATTGTAGAAAGTTCCTTGATAATTTGTATCTTGATCAAATTTAATTCGTTGGTTAACTGGATCAGTGAAAAATCTGCCAGTTAGAACATGTTCGCCACCGTTAACGAAGATTTCTACTAATGAGTGATCGACAAAAATATCAAGTTTTAAGTCTTCGTGTGGAGTAAAGCTAGTAGATCTAGTGGTGCCATAATCAACTGCTACTTTCTTCCCAGCCTGAGCACGATCCAAAGTTAATTTTCCATCGTTGGTATCAAACTTGATTTGCAAGCTTTCGCTTAAATCATCGTTAGCAGCAAAGTGCAAAGTGCCAGTTTGGTTAGCTGAAATATTTAACTTTAATTCATATTGGCCGGTAGTATTTTCTTTTATTGTCTTACCACTAACTTTTTCTTCATTTCTGCGTAATGACTTGATAGTTTCAACTGGTTCTTGAATTAGTTTGCCATCATGAATACTCAACTTCTTAACTTGGCTTAAGCAGTTAGCCCAATTTTCATCATCGGTTGGGTAAGTGGTATCAGGCAAACCAACCCAGCTAACTTCGTATGCAGTACCATCAGGGGCGTTAAATGCTTGTGTAGCATAAACATCGAAGCCTTCGTCGAGGTTGTGTAAAGGACCTGGGTTGATTAAACAGTGATTTTCAAAATCAATGTCATCGGCAATCACATACATGTTAGGGTAAATATCATCATAGTCTGCAATCTTTTTATCTAAACCTTGAGGGCAGAAAATGACTACGACTTTACCGCCGACGCGAACAATGTTAGGACATTCAATCATGTAGCCTAAAACGTGATCTGATAAGTTTAAGAAGCCTAATTCTTCCCAATTCTTAAGATCCTTAGATTTCCAAACATCAATATGACCGTGTTTTTCAGCTTTGTCTTGTGCACCTAAAATCGCATAGTAAGTGTCATTTTCCTTAAGAATTTGAGGATCGCGGAAATGTTCAGTGATGTGATCAGGATTCTTGAATAAAACAGTTTTGTCTTTGACGACACCATCTTTATCCATCCAAGCACCAATTTGGTAAGGAGTGCGAACCCAGTTTTCATCACGGTGATTACCTGTGTACATTAAGAATAATTTGCCGTCGATTTCACGAGCAGAACCTGAGTAGGCACCGTGTGAATCTGCCATGCTGTCAGGCTTAACAGCTAAGCCGAGATTGATCCAGTGAACTAAGTCTTGAGACTTGAAGTGGACCCATGATTTTAAACCGTGAACAGCACCAAATGGATATGATTGATAAAACAGGTGATATTCACCATTAAAATAAGAAAATCCATTTGGATCATTAACTAAACCTGAAATAGGGTGTAAATGGTAATGCATTTGATAAGCGGAATTTGCGGCCTCTGCTTGTAAGTCAAGTAAGGTCTCTGCATCCCATTTACTATAAGGTAAATAACGTTTTTCTCTTGTCCATTCCATAATTTTGCCTCCGTGTAAGCGTTATCTTTCATTTGTATTTTAGTAGATAATAAAAAATGTGTCAAACGCTTATCATATTTTATATCAGCAAAATTGGCTTATTAAGTCATAAGTCTGTAAAATAAATAAAGAAATTTCTGTCAAACGATTGACATATTTCATGAATGCGTTATCATAGTTAGTGAATTGAGAATAAAACGTTTACATAGGAGGAAACAAATATGGACCACAGAAAGGTGGCTGAACGAGTAATTAAAGACGTGGGCCGCGACAATATTATCGCTGGTGCTCACTGTGCTACTCGTTTGCGTTTAGTTTTAAAAGATGACTCAAAGGTTGACCAAAAAGCATTGGACAACGATCCAGATGTTAAAGGTACCTTTAAGACTAATGGCCAATATCAAGTTATTATTGGGCCAGGGGATGTTAATGATGTTTATGATGAATTCATTAAGATCACTGGCTTGAAAGAATTATCAACCGATGATTTGAAGAAGGTCGCTGCAGAAGGTAAAAAGAAGAATCCAGTAATGGATTTCATTAAACTTTTGTCTGACATCTTTGTTCCAATCATTCCAGCCTTAGTTGCTGGTGGTTTGTTGATGGCTTTGAACAACTTCTTGACTTCACCAGGACTATTTGGTTCTAAGTCAGTTGTTCAAATGGCACCTAATATTGCTGGCCTTTCTAACATGATCCAAGTCATGTCAGCTGCTCCATTTATCTTTATGCCAATTCTGGTAGGTATGTCGGCGGCTAAAAGGTTTGGAGCTAACCAATTCTTGGGTGCTGCAATCGGTATGATTATGACCACACCTAACTTGGGTGGTGCTACTAAGTTCTGGGATATCTTTGGTTTACATGTTGCACAAACTAACTACCAATACCAAGTTATTCCTGTCTTAGTATCAGTTTGGGTATTATCAATTTTGGAAAAGAGATTCCACAAATGGCTTCCATCTGCAGTTGACTTTACCTTTACACCACTTCTTTCAATTATGATTACTGGTTTCCTTACTTTTGTAATTATTGGACCAGTCTTCAAGGGTATCTCAGACGCTATTACTAATGCAATCGTATGGCTTTACAACACTACTGGTGCCTTTGGTATGGGTGTCTTTGGTTTGACTTATTCAGCAATTGTTACTACTGGTCTTCACCAAAGTTTCCCAGCTGTTGAAACTCAACTTTTGGCAGCATTTGCTAAGAATCCAGCAAGTTCTGGTGACTTTATCTTTGTTACCGCATGTATGGCTAACGTTGCTCAAGGTGCCGCAACCTTCGCAGTTTACTTCTTGACTAAGAACAAGAAGATGAAGGGGTTGGCAAGTTCATCAGGTGTATCTGCACTTCTTGGTATTACTGAACCAGCATTGTTCGGTGTTAACTTGAAGTACAAGTTCCCATTCTTCTGTGCTTTGATCGGTTCAGGTGTTGCTGCTGCATTTGCTGGCTTCATGCACGTAACTGCTGCAGCTCTTGGTTCAGCTGGTTTCCTTGGATTCCTTTCAATTTATCCAAAGACTATCCCAATGTGGGTTGTCTCAGTTGCAATCAGTTTTGCAGTTGCATTCATTCTTACTTACGTTTATGGTAAGGGTCACTTGAAGGAAGAAGTTGCTGAACAAGACGTTCCAGTAAACGATGCTGATGATTACGCTGAAGAAAACCAAAAGGCAGAAAAGCTCGGTAAGGAGGAATTATCATTAAAGGATGAAGTTATTGCTTCACCAGTTGATGGTACTCCAGAAAGCTTAACTAAGGTTAACGATCAAGTATTCTCAGCTAAGTTAATGGGTGACGGTGCTGCTGTTATCCCTAGTGACGGTACAATTTACTCACCAGTTACTGGTACTGTAACTATTGCTTACGAAACTAAGCACGCATACGGTATTAAGTCAGATGACGGTGCTGAAGTATTGATTCACATCGGTCTTGATACTGTAAACCTTAAGGGTGAACACTTCGAAAGCTTTGTAAAACAAGGTCAAAGAGTTGAAAAGGGCGATAAGCTTGGTACAGTTGACCTTGATGCTGTGAAGAAAGCAGGTTACGACACTACTGTCATGGTAGTAATTACTAACACTGCTAACTACGCAAATGTTCAACGCATTACCGACGCTGGCGACAAACACGGTGATAATTTGATCGCTGTCACAGCTCATAATTAATCATTAACTTATATAACTTACACTTCTCTAGAAAACAAAAAAGTTAAAAAGATAGATAAAATAAAGAAGACACTAAGAAAGATTATTTCTTGGTGTCTTTTTGTGTAATTAATATGTGAATGGACGAAATATGTTATAATTTAAGTAAAGAAAAAAGGAGACACAAAGGTCTCCTTTGCAGCCCGCTTTAAGAGCGGTGGCTAAAAATTATAAGATTGACGAACGTCTACTCAAATAACCTGCCAAAGTTATTGAATTGAGTGGCGTTTTATTTTTTGTCGTGATGATCGATGTAGGTCAGCAAAGCCAACACAAACATCCCAAACAAGAGCATCAAAGAAATGCAATCGTAAACCGACATGGTTGAACCCTTTCTCTAGTTTATTGACCATAGACCTCACCTCCGGGAGGTAAAACAACCACCGCTCATAAAACTTTCTGCGGAAATAATTATATCGAAAGCTAGTTCGCAAAGAGGAGACGAACAAGTAAAAAAGCTCGCAATTGCGGGCTTTTTTAGTATGTCTATTTAAAACAAGAATCTAATTAACTTAATTCTTTTGCTGATTTGACCAAAAGATTCCAACTAATTGGATTTTTATGCTGAAATAGAGTAAAGATGTGAGTTGATTAAATTTTGATTATTAGTAGTGTTACACCTTAACAACATGCTATAATTTTGGCTAATTAAAGGGGAGATGATGAGAATGAAAAAAAAGAAAAATGAAACACTAAAAATCACTTGGATCATGACCGCTGTTTATTGGGTAGTTGGTCTATTATGCATGTTTTGGGGCAAGATAGATCATGCTTTTGCTAACCAAGTAAAAGATATTAACAATGTGTATGCACTGACCTTATTAATTATTCTGATTTTGCCACTGCTTTTTTCAATCTTATTATCCATGAAAGTGAAGCCACCACGTTTAATTTGCAATCCACTGGTTGCCGTAATTTACTTGCTAATCGTAATTGCAGCAGGGATGGCATATAATTTTCAAAATATTATTGGCTATTTCTTTCCGATTATTCTTTTTGTTTTGATGGCATTTTTGGCAATCTTTTATGCTTTGCCTAAAACCATTAGAAATAAGAAAAATAGTAAATATTATTTCGTTGATGGTAAAGATAAAGAGGAATGTAATAGCTTTTGGGATGCATATAAGCAATATTATGCGATGGGATTAACCTCTGGCATTATTGAAGGTTTACTAACTGTAGTTTTTAATTAAAAATAAGATAAAAATAAAATTAGCACTCTTTTATAAAAAGTGCTAATTTTTTCTTGCTTTTTTTAATAAAACAGGTTATTATCATATTTGTAAGTTAGCACTTAAGAAATAAGAGTGCTAATCACTGATAAAGATATCAAAATTTTAAAAAAGAAAACTAATTATAAGGGGGACTAAACGTGTTACAACCAATCGGTGATCGCGTGATCGTAAAAGTTAAAGATGAAGAAGAAAAGACTGTTGGTGGTATTGTTTTAGCATCTAACGCTAAGAAGAAGCCAACTGAAGGTGAAGTTGTAGCCGTAGGTGAAGGTGCTTACGCATCAAACGGTGAAAAGATTCCTATGTCAGTTAAGAAAGGTGACGTAGTTCTCTACGATAGATATTCTGGCACCAACGTTGAATACGAAGGTGAAAAGTACTTAGTACTTCACGAAAAAGACATTTTAGCAATTGCAAAATAATTGACGCAATTATTAGAAATTAAAATACGAGATTAAGGAGCATAGATAACCTATGGCAAAAGATATTAAATTCTCAGAAAACGCAAGACGTTCACTTTTAAAGGGTGTTGATAAGTTAGCTGATACTGTTAAGACTACTATTGGTCCTAAGGGTAGAAACGTTGTTTTGGAACAAAGCTATGGTAACCCAGACATCACTAACGATGGTGTTACTATTGCTAAGTCAATTGAATTAAAAGACCACTACGAAAACATGGGTGCTAAGTTAGTTGCTGAAGCAGCTCAAAAGACTAACGACATCGCTGGTGATGGTACTACTACTGCTACTGTTTTAACTCAAGCTATCGTACGTGAAGGTATGAAGAACGTTACTGCTGGTGCTAACCCAGTTGGCATTCGTCGCGGTATCGAAAAAGCTACTAAGGCTGCTGTTGATGAACTTCACAAGATCAGCCACAAGGTTGAATCAAAGGACCAAATCGCTAACGTTGCTGCTGTTTCATCAGCTTCTAAAGAAGTCGGTGCTTTGATTGCTGACGCTATGGAAAAGGTTGGTCACGATGGTGTTATCACTATTGAAGACTCACGTGGTATTAATACTGAACTTTCAGTAGTTGAAGGTATGCAATTTGATCGTGGTTACTTATCACAATACATGGTAACTGACAACGACAAGATGGAAGCAGACCTTGATAATCCTTACATCTTGATCACTGACAAGAAGATTTCAAACATCCAAGATATCTTGCCATTACTTCAAGAAATCGTTCAACAAGGTAAGTCATTATTGATCATTGCTGACGACGTAACTGGTGAAGCTCTTCCAACTCTTGTTTTGAACAAGATTCGTGGTACTTTCAACGTTGTTGCTGTTAAGGCTCCTGGCTTTGGTGACCGTCGTAAGGCACAATTACAAGATATCGCTGCATTAACTGGTGGTACTGTTATTACTGAAGATCTTGGTCTTGAACTTAAGGACACCAAGATTGATCAATTAGGTCAAGCTCGTCGTATCACTGTAACCAAGGACTCAACTACTATTGTTGACGGTGCTGGTTCAAAGGATGCTATTGACGAACGTGTTGACACTATCAGAAAGCAAATCGAAGACTCAACTTCAGACTTCGACAAGAAGAAGTTACAAGAACGTCTTGCAAAACTTACTGGTGGTGTAGCTGTTATCCACGTTGGTGCTGCTACTGAAACTGAACTTAAGGAACGTCGTTACAGAATTGAAGACGCTTTGAACTCAACTCGTGCTGCCGTTGACGAAGGTTACGTTGCTGGTGGTGGTACAGCTTTAGTAAATGTTGAAAAGGCTGTTCGTGAAGTTAAGGGTGAAACCACTGATGAACAAACAGGTATCAACATTGTTCTTAGAGCTTTGAGCGCACCAGTTCGTCAAATTGCTGAAAACGCTGGTAAAGATGGTTCAGTAATCTTAGACAAGCTTGAACACCAAGAAAACGAAATTGGTTATAATGCTGCTACTGATAAGTGGGAAAACATGGTTGACGCTGGTATTATCGACCCAACCAAGGTAACTCGTACCGCTTTACAAAACGCTGCTTCAATTGCTGCTCTTCTTCTTACTACTGAAGCTGTTGTTGCAGAAATTCCTGAACCAAAGCCAGCACAACCAGCAGGTAATCCTGCAGGCGCACCAGGAATGGGAATGTAATTGTAGCTCTTAATGCTTTAGCATTTAGAGATACAATTCTTGATTACGAAGTAATCAAGTTCCTTAAAAGAATGCTGTAATGCAACACTCTCACTCTATTTCAAGAAAACAAATAAATATTAAAAACTTCGAAGTTGAAAAAAGTTCATCTTCGAAGTTTTTTTGTATTTAATTTTTCAATATAGAATTAGCTTGTTGTTGAATATAGAAGAGATGTTTATCTAGTGTATTAGTATCTAAGGCGTTGATTATGGAATGATCCAATGTGTTGTAAACTTCACTCCAATTTCTAAGTTTAGGTTGATTCCAACCATTATTCATGATGGCGTTCAGCTTAGTAGTAGATAAACTACCTTGACTATTTTGATTTAAAATCTTTTGTGTTTTCTGATTTAAAACGACCTGTGGTAAAACCGAGCATCCCTTGTTAACTTTCATTGCTTTCTGTTGAACCTTGGGATTAAGACAAAGTGTCTTCAGAAATGACCATGCTAGTTTGGGATTGCGAGCCTTTGATGCGATTGCAAACATGGAAACATCTATTTGAGTTGCCTTAGCATTCTTAATATGAGGCATTTGCAAACAATTCCAAGTAAAGCTTTTTTCATTAGTTACATAATAAGGATAAGAAGTATAGGTACGATATTTAGCTAAATTAATAGGCGTAAATGCAACCTTTCCTTTATCAAATAATTGGCTATCAACTTTTCTTGTATGACCAACATTTTGTAAATACTCGATTAAATTAAATCCTTTAATAGCCGCATTGTTAGTTAACTGAATAGGATTATCTTTAGATTTACTAAGTTTGTAATTATAAGCTAATAGAGCGTTGTCCCATTTATAGTCAGAGGTAATTCCCAGATCTGGATCCTTGCTTTTAATAAGTGCTAATTGATGACAAATCTTTTTTAACTCGGTTGGGGACCAATTAAATGATGGAATGGATAATTTATTTCTTAAAAGTAAGTCCTTATTCATTACCATAAATTGAGGATTAGCTTGAAAGGGTAAAGCATACTGATGATCATTCAAGTTACCAGCATCAAGAGCTACCGAATAAAAGCGATCAGGTGATATTTTGTCTTCAGCCATAAAACCTGACAAATCTTTAAAAGCACCATCATGTGCCAGTAGATTGAATGAATTGTCAGGCACAATCATTAAATCAGGGGTTTTACCTTGAACGATTTTTTCGCTAAGCCAGTTACGATAGTCAGATTTCTGAATTCCATTTTCGTATTTAATCTGAACGTGGGGATGCTTCTTCTTGAATTGTTTGATGGCATAGTCAAAAGCTTGATATTGATGATTATTAGGTACGTCCCAGGAACTACCACTATAAATACCAATTGTTAAGACATGTTCCTCCTGCCAAGCTTGATATTTTATTATTGCCGTAATCACAATTAGAAGAAACAAAACACTTAAATATAAAATATCCTTTTTTGTTTTAGTCATTAGCTAAAATCCTTATTAATAATGCCTTTTTGTACGGCCCAAATAGCTAATTGTGTTCTATCATGTAATTCTAGGCAGCTCAAAATTTTAGAAATATAGTTTCTAACAGTTCCTTCTGATAGAAATAACTTTTTAGCAATTTCCTTGTTAGTTCGCCCCAAGCCAACTTGTTGTACTATTTGTAATTCATTTTTACTTAAATTCTTTGCCTGGGTATCATCGACCGAAATAGAATAGTTAGATTGTGCCATTTTAGAAAAGAGACGGAAAACTTTACCAGCAATGTCTGGATTAATCATGGCTCCACCCGAATATACAGTATCAATTGCTTGATATAAATCATCAGGGGATACGCCTTTAAGTAAATAGCCTGAAGCACCGTATTTTAAAGCGCTGAAGATAAAATCATCATCATCAAAAGTAGTTAAAATAATGACCTTGATATCAGGATATTTTTCCTTAATATGTTTGGTACAAACCGTGCCATCCATTACCGGCATGCGAATATCCATTAAGACGATATCCGGTTTATTTTTTTCGATACTTTCCAAAGCTTCTTGACCATTGGTTACAGTATCGGTAATAGAGTATTTAGGATTAACCTCAAGGATAATCTTGATTGAATCCTTAATTAATTCCTGGTCATCAGCTATAAGAACTTTAATCATTATTATTACCTTCCTTAGGAATCATTACGATAGTAGTAAAACCAGCTTTACCGTCAAATTTAATTTGACCACCTAAACTAGATACTAAATCTTGCAAGTAATTTAGGCCAACTCCTGGCTCAAAATCAGGAGTACTGAGGCCATTATTGTGGATTATTAACTGATAATAGTTGTCTTTCATACTACATATAATCATAACTTGAGTAGCATGACCGTGCTTGAGAGAATTAGTAAAGGTTTCCTCAATGATATGAAAAATCACATCTTCTGTTGTTTTTTCTAATTTTTCAGCATCCCAGTTGTATTCTAAGTCAATTTGAAGGTGAGATATGTTTTGAAACTTATTAAGCAAACCTTCAAGTGCAGCCTTGAACGTGTAATTATCTAGTGCTCCAGGTCTGATTCTATTTAAAGATTCGCGAATATTCAATAGACCTTCTTTAACAGAATCAGAAACTTTTCCTAATTGTTTTTTAGCAGCGGTGGGATTGACGTCAATCAGCACGATAGCTGCATCTAATCCTACGGCAAAACCGGTAAGAGTATGACCAATTGTGTCATGAATATCACGGGCTAATCTTTCTCGGTCTTTATCGTGGGAGATATGTTCTGTTAAATCCGCCATGGATTTGAATTCTTCACTAATTGCTAATTTATTTTTGAGCTCTTGTTCACGTGTAATAGAGTAGTGTGCATACAAAACCAAAATAATAATAAAGAGCATTAAATTAGTTAAAGAAAGTAAGTTGCGAATAAAGGAAATAATGGATTCTGTTGATTGTGGTAAAAAAGTGATGTATGAGGATAGACTTGGTGCCTTGATCATTTCATTAATTAAATTTTGATCAGAGATAGAGAAAAGAATAAGCAGAATAAAGCCAGTCGATAGCCATAGCCGATATTTATTAAATTCCGCTTCGTCTTTATTGTTAAGAAAAAGATTGATGAAAACTAAGAGAAAGATTCCGTTGTAAGCCATATTTAGTGAAAAGAAAATGGCTAATGCTAAAACAAGTTCTAATAGAAGAATGAGATTGTTTTTAATCTTAGTTAGGTCAGCATTTTGTCTAAAAATAATGATGATAGCCAAAATAAAGAAAAGAATTAAACTTCTTGAAAAGATTACCATTGGACTAGTAGGAATAGAATTTAATCTAGTTAGCAGTTGATAATCTAGTTGATTTTCATTGATGTAGCGGCTAATAAAAAGATATAGAGAAGCATTAAATAAAACAGCGAGAAAGTTAATTCCTAATAAAACATTTCTTAATTTAACGATTTGATGAAATTTCATTATTGCCACCCACTTATATTATGCTGATCTAAATTATTTTTATTAATTAGATAGACTGGAACAATGATCTTTTTAGGTACCTTTTTATGCTCTATCAAGCGGTAAGTTGCATTAATAGCTATTTTAGCCATCTTAAGCGGAGATTGCGCTGCCGTAGCTACTACGTCCGAATTTAGTGTAAACATCTTTTTCATATTCTCGGAACCGTCAACACTATAAAGGGATACATGATGTGAATAATTAGTAGAATCGATTGCGGCTAGTGCTCCTATTGCAGCCCGGTCATTTAAAGCCATGATGGTGTCAAAATTAGTCCCATTGTTAATAGCTTTTTTAACTAAAGGTAAAGAAATTTCAGATTGTCCATATGTATTTAAACGTTTGACGATCTTGAAGTTCTTTGCCTTTTTACTATGTTTAAGAGTATCAATAAATCCTTGAATCCGTTCAACACCTGAAATGGCAGATCTATGTTCTAGTAGCAAGATTCTGCCGCTTTTTTGTCGTTTGAGCATGTATTTTGCATTTAATTGTCCTGCATGATAATTAGCAGATTCAATTGTACAATCAGCAATTTTCGAATCTTTAAGCGGACTATCAATAATGACAATCTTAATCCCTCTGCTTCTGGCTTCTTTAAGTGCTTGATTTAACTTCTTAGAATCTCCATTAACAGGATTAATAATGATTGCTTGTACACCCTTGTTAATAAAAGAATGAATTTCTTCGATTTGTTTTTGCTGGCTTAGTGCCGGATCGCGATTATAAAGATGATCACCCCGATTGTTAATCTGGTTAGCGATTTGTTCATTAATAATAGGGTAAAACTCATTATTCATCGTCATATAACTGCTGCCGATTTTAATAGGACGGCGTTGTCCTATGTGACAGAAGTAAATGCTTAAAGTCAGCATTATTAAAATAATGGCGATAATACATTCGATTAGTGCATATTTATTTAGATTTAATCGTTTTTTGCTCATAGGATTTTCCTTAAATAATAGCGAGAATTGTATTAAGCAGTATTTAAGTAAAAGTTAATAGTAACTGTATAAATATTATAAGCGAAAAAGTCAGGTAAAAAATGTGACAAATGTCATTAATCAAAATTCGAAACAAGTTACATTTGACACTATGTAAGCGGTTAATTAAATGATAAATTTACAGTGTAAACAAACGAGAGGAGCGAAAATATGAAATATCTGATCATGGTTTCCCATGGCCGCTTTGCGGAAGGAGTTAAAACATCTTTGGAAATGTTTGCTGGGGATGCAAACGATCGTGTATTTGCCTTATGTTTGCATAATGGTAAATCTGCTGATGACTTTAAGCAAGATGTTGAAGACTTTCTTGATCAACACAAATTCAAGGAAGACGATGAGTTTATTATTTTAGCCGATATTATCGGTGGTAGTCCTTTAACTACTTTCTTAAATGTCTTTTCAGCACGAGGCTATTTAGACAGAGCTGTAGTTTTAGGTGGGATGAACTTCACGATGGCATTAACGGCAACCGTTTCTTTAGACACTATGGATAAAGAAGCTATCGCTAAGACGGCATTAAGCGAAGCTAAGACTGCTGTACAACAATATGAAGTTCCATCATCCACAGATAATGATGACGACGATGATATTTAATTTTTAGGAGGAAAAATTATGACAGTATCACTTGTTAGAATTGATGATCGTATGATTCACGGCTTAATTACCACTCGTTGGGCAAAGGAAGTTCCTTGTGACGGCATTATCGCTGTTAATGATAAGGCTCATGATAATCCAATTTTAAAAGAAGCATATAAGTCAGCTGCAGAAGGTCAAGGCAAGAAATGTTTCGTTTGGACTATGGACCACTTTAACAAGGTTAAGGACAAGGTTTTAGCTTCAAACACCCGTTACTTCTTAATTACTAAGAATCCACTTGATATGAAGAAGATTTTAGTAGATTGGGGCTTCGTTCCTAGCGATGTTAAAGAAGTCGTTGTAGGGCCAGGTAATGATCGTCCAGGTGCAATTAAGCTTGGTGATAATCAATCATTTACTAAAGAAGAAGGAGAAGCTTTTGAAGCAATGGCAGAAAAAGGCTACAAGATTCACTTTGCACTTCTTCCAGATAAACAAATTGGTTACTGGGACAAATACAAGAACAAGTTTGGTTATTAAACAATGGTAAATAACTTGAAATAAAAAAGAGGGAATAAAAATGACAATAAGTTGGTTACAAGCTGCCATCCTTGGTTTGTTTGCATGTCTTTGTTCTAACTCATGTATGGCAGGTCAGGCTGTTGGTAACTATACAATCGGTCGTCCACTTGTCGGTGGTTTAATCTGTGGTATTATTTTGGGCAATATTCCTTTAGGTATTGCTTGTGGTGTTGCTACTCAGTTGGTTTACATCGCATTGGTAACTCCTGGTGGTACTGTTGCAGCTGATGTTCGTGCTATTTCCTACATTGGTATCCCTTTAGCAATGGTTGCTATTAGTTCACGTGGTTTGAATCCATTTAGTAGCGATGCTGCTAACTTAGCTAAATCATTGGGTACCTTGGTAGGTACTGTTGGTTCAGTATTATTCTACGCAGTTGCTTTCATGAACTTGATTTGGCAGGCATTTGGTTGGAAAGATATTGAAAAGAATAAGTTAACTAGACTTTATGGCGTTGACTTCGGTTGGCCATGGCTTTCACACTTATGTTTTTCATTCTTACCAACAATGTTAATGACTCACTTTGGTGCACAAGCCGTTACTGCTTTGCGTAATGCTTTACCAATGGACGGTATTCCAATGAAGACGTTGTTCACTGTCGGTGCAATGCTTCCATGTGTTGGTATTGCGATTTTGCTTCGTCAGATTGTTAATACTTCAGTTGACTTTATTCCATTTTTAGTTGGCTTCACTTTAGCTGCTTCATTACATTTGAACTTAGTTTCAATTACTATTATTTCATTGCTTTTCGCTATGATCTTCTACGAAATTGAAATGTTTGGTGTAAAGAAGGATAACGGTCCATCTGCTTCAACTGCTTCAGCTTCAAGCTCAGATGACGATGATGAAGAAGAGGAGGATATCTAATTATGGATGCTGGTAACGAAAAAAAGATTAGTAGGAAAACATTAAATAAATCTTTTAACCTCTGGTTCTGGGGAGCATTAACCTGTTTCTCACAAGAACACATGCAGACATTCGGCTATTTAGCTTCAATGCTGCCAATTATTAAGGAACTTTATCCAAATAAAGAAGAGCAACAAAAGAATATTCACGCATATACTGCATTCTTTAACACAAACCCAATGCTTGGTTCAGTTATTATTGGTACTACCGCTTCAATGGAAGAGGCTCGTGCTAATGGTAAAGGCATTGACGGAGAAACCATTAACGACATGCGTGCCGGTTTGATGGGTCCTATCGCTGGTATTGGTGACTCACTTATTGATGGTACCTTGATTCCTATCTTGCTTGGTTTGGCATTAGGTATGTCACAAAATGGTTCACCAGTTGGTGCAATCTTTTACATCATTGTTTGGGACTTGATCGCATACTTCGGTCAACGCTTCCTTTACTTCCGTGGTTACAAGTTAGGTGACAAAGCCGTATCAATCTTAATTGGTAAACAAGGTAAAGCTATTCGTCACGCTATTTCAATCATCGGTGGTATGGTTGTTGGTGGTGTTTTGGCTAGTTGGGTAAATGTCACTACATCACTCCAATTAAAAGATTCTACTGGTAAGGTATTCTTGAATTTGCAAAAGCAGTTAGATAGTATTTTCCCTGGCTTATTAACTGTAATTGTAACTTTGCTTTGCTGGTGGTTAATGGCTAAGAAACATGTATCAGCTATTTGGACAATGATTATTTTGATCGTTGTCGCACTCCTCGGTGTATTAGTTGGATTCTTCAACCCAGGTTTGAAGTACTAATTTATAGAAAGGTTGATTTCAAATGACAATTGAAGAAATGCAAAATGGTTATAAAAAAGAAGTTAACTATCAAAAACATATGCTTCGTAACTTAGGTTACTGGTTCCAACTTTTCCTAACTATTAGTGCAATAGGTTTAGTCCTAATATATTATTTCCATACATCCATGTTGTTTTTCTTCATTGTCGGAATCATACTAATGGTTATTGGTGTACTAGGAATGTTTACTTTTGGCTATGCATCATGGCGTGGTCGAAAAAATGTAGATCTAGTCATTAAAGATTATGAAAATAAATTAGCAGAAATCAAAAAAATTGATAAAAATCCAATTGGTACAGAAAAAATAAAGTATAGATCAAAAAATTAACTCAATCCCTTCTCTAGGTTAAAAACTTCGAAGTTGAAAAAAGTTCAGCTTCGAAGTTTTTCTTTTCTCTTCCTTTATAGCGTATAATACTTAACAGTAACTCACTCTAGATGAAAATAGGAAAGGGACGTAAATGGCTGAGAAAACAACTCCTATGATGGAGCAATATTATGAAATAAAGAAGCAATATCCTGACGCCTTTCTTTTTTATCGCGTCGGAGATTTTTATGAATTGTTTGAAGATGATGCGGTTAAAGGGGCACAGATTCTAGAATTAACTTTGACACATCGCTCAAATAAGACCAAGAACCCTATTCCAATGGCTGGCGTTCCGCACATGGCTGTGGATACTTATGTGAATACTTTGGTTGAAAAAGGGTATAAAGTAGCTCTTTGTGAACAACTTGAAGATCCTAAAAAAGCTAAAGGCATGGTGAAGCGAGGCATCATTCAACTAGTAACTCCGGGTACCATGATGAATGAAGGACCTAATGATGCCAAGGATTCTAATTATTTAACTTCTGTAGTTACTACTAAAAATGGCTTCGGTTTAGCTTACAGTGATTTATCCACCGGTGAAATTTATTCTACTCATTTGAAGAGCTTTGCCGCAGTTTCTAATGAACTTTTGTCTTTGAGAACAAGAGAAGTTGTGTATAACGGCCCATTAACTGAACAAAACAAGGACTTTATGCACAAGGCAAATATTACGGTTTCAGCACCTACACCAATTGAAGGCGAGCATGCGGAAATTTCGTATGTTGAACAGAATTTGACCAATACAGCCGAAAAAGAGGCAACACGTCAATTAGTCGGTTACTTGCTTTCAACGCAAAAGCGAAGCTTAGCTCACTTACAAATTGCTAAGAGCTATGAAGTAAATCAGTATTTGCAGATGTCACATACTGTACAAAACAATTTGGAATTAGTGGCATCAGCTAAGACCGGTAAAAAGATGGGGTCACTCTTCTGGATATTAGACAAGACCCATACCGCCATGGGAGGTCGTCTACTCAAGCAATGGTTGGCCCGTCCATTGTTAAATGTGGATATCATTAATCATCGTGAAGAAATGGTTCAAGCATTGCTTGATGGCTATTTTACTCGAGAAAATGTGATTGATGCCTTAAAAGGTGTATATGACCTAGAACGTTTAACAGGACGAATTGCCTTTGGCAATGTTAATGCCCGTGAATTATTGCAATTGTCGCGTTCTTTGCAAGCAGTGCCGGTTATTCTTGATGCACTTAATCAATCTGACAGTGATGTTTTGACAGATTTCGCCAAAAAAATTGATCCTTTAAAGGGTGTTGCTGAATTAATTTCTACTACTCTAGTAAAAGATCCACCACTTTTAACCACAGACGGTGGATTAATTAGAGATGGTGTGGATAAACAACTCGATCGCTATCGGGATGCCATGAACAATGGTAAAAAGTGGCTTGTTCAAATGGAAACTGATGAACGTCAAAAGACAGGCATTGACAACTTGAAAGTCGGTTTCAATAAGGTCTTTGGCTACTATATTCAAGTATCTAATGGTAACAAGAGTAAGGTGCCTCTTGATCGCTATACTCGTAAGCAAACTTTAACTAATGCAGAACGCTACATTACTCCAGAGTTGAAAGAGCATGAAAATTTAATTTTAGAGGCGCAGACTCGTTCAACTGATCTTGAATATGATTTATTTGTTCAATTGCGTGATGAAGTCAAGAAGTACATTCCTGCTTTGCAAAAATTGGGTAATCAATTAGCTGCCTTAGATGTTTATTGTGGCTTCGCTACAGTTGCTGAACAAAACAATTATTGTCGCCCATCTTTCCACACTGATAGTCAAGATATTGACGTCGTTAATGGTCGTCACCCGGTTGTGGAAAAAGTAATGACTGCAGGTTCATATATTCCTAATGATGTGAAGATGGATTCTGCTACAAATATCTTTTTGATTACTGGACCAAACATGTCAGGTAAGAGTACTTATATGCGGCAGATGGCGTTAATTGCCATTATGGCGCAAGTTGGTTCATTTGTCCCTGCTGATAGTGCAGCTTTACCTATCTTTGATCAAATCTTTACTCGTATTGGTGCAGCTGATGATTTGATTTCTGGTCAAAGTACTTTCATGGTGGAAATGAGCGAGGCAAACGATGCTTTGCAATATGCTACGAAGCGCAGTCTAGTTTTATTTGACGAAATTGGACGTGGTACGGCTACTTATGATGGTATGGCCTTAGCGGGTGCTATTGTTAAATACTTGCATGATAAAGTTGGTGCCAAGGCACTTTTTGCTACGCACTATCATGAATTAACCAGCCTTGATGAAACACTCGATCATTTAAAAAATATTCACGTTGGGGCGACCGAAGAAAATGGTAAGTTGATTTTCTTACATAAAATCTTGCCAGGTCCTGCTGATCAAAGTTATGGTATCCACGTTGCACAACTTGCTGGCTTGCCACGTGCCGTTTTACGTGAAGCAACTAAATTATTGAAGCGCTTAGAAGCACAGGGGAGTGAACTGGCACCAGTTAGTCAGCAACTTGATTTATTTGCCCAACCAGCAACGGATTCTGATGAAATTGAAGATAATGACAGTGAAAATAGTCCGATGACCGATGCGGAACAAGATGTGCTTGATGATATTTCTAATCTTTATTTAGCTGATAAGACACCATTGCAAATCATGCAAATGGTAGCTGATTGGCAAAAGGACTTGAAGGATGATAAGTAATGGCTAAAATTCACGAGCTATCTGAAAATTTAACTAATCAGATTGCAGCGGGTGAAGTAATAGAGCGTCCGGCTAGTGTAGTTAAAGAACTTGTGGAAAATTCACTTGATGCTGGTGCAACGAGAATTAGAGTCGATTTTATTGATGCCGGATTAAAGCAAATTGTAGTCCAAGATAATGGAACTGGAATTGCACGTGATCAAGTAGATTTAGCATTTACTAGGCATGCCACAAGCAAGATTAACAATGAGCATGATTTGTTCAAGGTTTCTACTTTAGGATTTCGTGGTGAAGCTTTAGCTTCAATTTCCGCTGTTAGTCATGTCGAAATTGTGACAGCCACAGAAAATGCGATTGGGATTAAGGCAGAATTTAGTGGCGGCAGTAAAAAAGGCCAAGAAGATGCAGCGTCACAAAAAGGAACTAAAATTACAGTTCGAGACCTATTCTTTAACACGCCTGCGCGATTAAAGTATTTACGTAGTCCACGGACTGAAATTATGAAAATTGTGGATATTATTAACCGTTTATCTTTAGGTTATCCGCAAGTTTCGTTTACCTTGTCAAATACGGGTAAAGTTTTACTCAGAACAACTGGCAATGGCAATTTAAAACAGACGATCGCTAATGTATATGGCCGTCATATTGCTGAAAAAATGGAAAGTTTTGAAGCAAAAGACAGTGATTTTAAGATTACAGGATTAATGTCCAAGCCGGAATTAACTCGTTCTACGCGCAACTTTATCTCGATCTTATTGAATGGCCGTTATATCAAGAATTTTCAATTGAATAATGCCATTATGGATGGCTACGGTTCAAAATTAACGGCACGTCATTATCCTATTGTCGTGATCGCTATTCATGTTGATCCATTATTAGTAGATGTGAACGTCCATCCCACTAAGCAAGAGGTACGTTTATCTAAAGAAAAAGAACTTAGTCGTCTGATCACTGGTGCTATTAGCGATGCTTTGCTAGATAAAACTGAACAAAGTAGTGGCTTTGCCAATTTAGAAAATAAACGTGAGACTTTAGTTGATCAATTAGAATTCAATTTGAATCAAGATGTTGTCAATACAACGCGTAAGACGCCAGAAGTTCATGAAGAAGCTGAGAAGGCAGAATTTTTAGTAAAACAAGAAGCTAAAAAAGCTGAGGAGCCTAAAAAAGAAACTACGCATAACTATGTGGATATCAATATTCCACGTGAGGATGATCAATATATCATTACTAAAACCTGGGATGAGAATGTTGCCTTGCAACAAAAATTGATGCCGTTTAGCAATAAAAAGGTAGATCAAGAAGTTATTTCAACTGGGGATGAAACTTTAGCCAATAATTTGCCGCGCCTTGCTTATGTTGGGAAAATGGATACGTATATACTGGCTGAAAATGATGGTGACTTATATTTGATTGATCAAGTGGCCGCCAGACGCCGTCTTCAATTTGAACAAATCTATCAAACTATTACTTCTAAAAAAATAGTGCAGCAAGGTTTGCTGACACCGATTGTGTTGGAATTTGGCAATTTAGATTTTTTGCAAATTAAAGATAAAATTGATCAAATTAAGCAACTAGGCATTTATTTAGATGAATTTGGTCAGAATAGTTTTATTGTGCGTTCGTACCCTACATGGATTCATGAGCATGTCGAAGAATCCATCCGTGAAATTTTGGATAATTATTTAAATCTTGATAAGGGTAAATCGCAAAATTTATTTAAACGAGTAGCGGCTTTAGAAGCTAAACACAGTGTTAAAGGTAAAATCAATTTATCCGCTGCAGAAGGTGCACAAATTATTGCGGATCTGCGTAAAACGTCCGATCCTTATCATGATGCAGATGGCCAGTTAATTTTAGTGCGGATAAGTCAGAACGAGTTAAGAAAAATGTTCAAGAAGGATGAATAATAAATGTACGAATATTTTGAAGGAATAGTTACAGTTATTACACCAAGTTATATCGTAGTCGATGTAAATGGCGTAGGTTATAAAGTATATAGCCCAACTCCTTTTGCTTACCAAAAGGGAGATAAAGCTAAGATCTTTATTGAACAAATTGTAAGAGATACAGGAATTACTCTTTATGGTTTTCAAAGTGAAGATGATAAGGGGCTCTTTCTTAAACTCTTAAGCGTTAGTGGGATTGGTCCTAAGAGTGCCTTAGCAATCATGGCAGCTGAAGATGCCAACTCTTTAGCCGAAGCAATTGAACAGGGAGAAGTAAAATATTTAACTCGTTTTCCTGGTGTCGGCAAAAAGACGGCGTCTCAGATTGTGCTTGATTTGAAGGGCAAGCTAGGCGATTATGTTGCTCGACTTGATCGTCAAGATGAAGAACAAGGAAATATCCCGCCAGCATTGAATGATGCTTTGTTAGCATTAATTGCTTTAGGTTATACTCAAAAAGAAGTCGACCGCATTACTCCTAAGCTTGAAGAAGTTAATGCAGATACAGCCGATCAATACATTAAAAAAGGTTTAGCATTACTGCTTAAGAAGTAGATCTTGTTATAATAGTAAATATTGATATAAGTGAGGAAGTGAAACTGGTGGCAGAAAATGAAGATGCAGTAACTTCAGGTGAAGTAGAAAATTCTGAAGAAGAACAAATGGAATTGTCTTTAAGACCCCAAACTTTGGATCAATATTTAGGTCAAAAGCGTGTTAAAAAAGAAATGTCCATTTATATTAAAGCCGCAAAACAGCGTGATGAGGCTTTAGATCATGTCTTGCTTTATGGACCACCAGGTTTAGGTAAGACAACTTTAGCTTTTGTAATTGCAAATGAACTTGGCGTGCATTTAAAGAGTACAAGTGGTCCTGCAATTGAAAAAGCGGGGGATTTAGTAGCACTACTTTCAGATCTTGATCCAGGGGATGTGCTTTTTATTGATGAAATTCATCGTCTTGCTAAGCCTGTTGAAGAAGTTTTGTATTCAGCAATGGAAGACTACTATATTGATATCGTAATTGGTGAAGGGCAGACTACACATGCTGTTCACGTGCCGTTGCCACCATTTACTTTGATTGGGGCAACAACCTTGGCTGGTCAATTATCTGCACCACTCCGAGATCGATTTGGTATCGTTGAACACATGCAGTATTACACAATTGATGAACTAGAAAAGATTGTCCAACGATCAAGTGATGTTTTCCATACTTCAATTGCACCTGAGGCGGCTCATGAATTAGCCCGAAGGTCTCGAGGAACGCCGCGTGTAGCTAACCGTCTTTTGAAACGTGTTCGTGATTTTGCGGAAGTTAAAGGTGAAAAGACAATTTCTCTTGCTACAACTGAAGGTGCATTGAAGCAGCTTCAAGTGGATGACGAGGGGTTAGATCAGACTGACCGTCGTTTGTTACGGACAATGATTGAAGGCTACAATGGTGGACCTGTTGGCATTAGAACCTTGGCTGCTAATGTAGGTGAAGATATGGAAACAATTGAATCACTCTATGAGCCTTATTTGTTGCAGCATGGATTTATTTTGCTTACACCACGTGGGCGAATGGTGACAGACAAGGCATATTTGCAATTAGGTTTTCCTGTTCCAGGTGATAAATAATATTATTTTCTGTATAATAGACATAATATCTAGACAATAATTTTATGAGGTGAAAGATTTGAATACTTTATTTTTAGCAAATGCTGGCGCTGCTGGTGGCAGCAACATGATGATGATCATCTTGTTCATCGTTTTGATCGGTTTTACTTACTTTGGTATGATTCGTCCGCAAAAGAAGCAACAACAACAAAGATTGCAAATGATGGATAAGTTGAAGAAGGGTGACGGCGTTGTTTTAGTTGATGGTTTGCACGCTAAAGTTGATAAGATCAACAGTGACAAGACTATCGTAGTAGATGCAGACGGTATTTACTTAACTTTCGAAAGAATGGCTGTTCGCCGCGTTATTCCTGCTGCAGCACCAGTTGAAGAAAATGATGCTCCTGCAGCAGATAAGACTGAAGATGCACCTGCTAAAGAAGATACTAAGAGCACTGATGCTTCTTCAGATGAAACTAAAGAAGACAAATAATTAATAATAGCAAAAGCGTCAATTCAGACGCTTTTTGTTTTGCCATGAAAAAGCTTGTTGTAAAATAGAAATGATTTAAAAAAGCAAATTAAAGAAAAGGATAGTATTATGAAAAATATTCCTGTAGTTATGATTATTTTTGGTGGTAGTGGTGATTTAGCTCACCGTAAGCTTTACCCAGCTTTGTTTAATTTGTATCAACAAGGCTTAATTCATGATAATTTTGCCGTAATCGGAACAGCTCGTAGACCTTGGTCACACGAATATTTACGTGAACAAGTTAGTGATGCTGTTCATGAAACTCACGATGAGGTTGATGAAAATAGTTTAAAGCATTTTGCTAGCCATTTTTACTATCAATCACATGATGTTACAAATGTTGAACACTATGAGACACTGAAAAAATTAGCTCAAGAATTAGACGATCGTTATTGCGCACATGGCAACCGTCTCTTTTACATGGCAATGGCTCCAAGATTCTTTGGCACGATCGCTACACATATCAATGACCAATGCTTAACAGGTAGTGGCTTCAATCGAATCGTAGTAGAGAAGCCGTTTGGTCATGATTTGGCATCTGCCGAAAAATTAAATAAAGAAATTACCGCTTCGTTTAATGAAGATGATATCTTTAGAATTGACCACTATTTGGGCAAAGAAATGGTTCAAAACATTATGCCAATGCGTTTTACCAATCCTTTAATCAAAAATATTTGGTCAGCTGATTACATTAAAAATATTCAAGTCACTTTGGCAGAACGATTGGGAGTGGAAGCACGTGGTGGATACTATGATACTTCCGGTGCTTTGCGTGATATGGTTCAAAATCATATCTTCCAAATCATTACTTTGCTTGCTATGCCAGAACCCAAAGATTTAACTTCTGCTAGTGTCCACAAAGCTAAGCAAGATTTGCTTGAAAGCATGATCATTCCTAGTCCAGAAGAAGTAAAAAAGGATTTTGTTCGCGGTCAATATTTAGGTAGTGATACTACTTTTGCTTATAAGCAAGAACCAAATGTTGATGAAAATTCTACTACTGAGACCTTTGTAGCTGGTAAAGTTAAATTTAAGGAAGGCCCAATTGCCGGTGTGCCGATTTACTTTAGAACTGGTAAAGAATTTAAGGAAAAGAAGAATAGAATCGATATCGTATTAAAGCATATCAATAATCCTTATGGTCAAGCCCATTCCAACAATATTACGATTGAGATTGATCCTACTAGCAAGATTTATATCACCATTAATGGTAAAAAGATCGATCAACCAGGAATTAGACGCGAAGATTTAACCTATGAATTTTCAAAATCTGAAATGGTAAAAGTTCCAGACGGCTATGAGCGGCTTTTACATGATGTTTTTGTCAATGATTCAACTAACTTTACCCATTGGAGCGAATTAAAACGTTACTGGGAATTTATCGATTCTGTTGAAGCTGATTGGCAAAAAGAAAATGAAGCAGGCAATGCCAAAATTGCTCAATATTTGCCATATAGAATGGGTCCAAAGGAAGCAAACGATATCTTCGAGGCTCCAACGGAACATTGGATTTATGAATAAGCAAAATTTATTGCCGCAAAACGACATCCATCGTCGGATTATACATCTGGATATGGATGCTTTTTACGCTTCAGTTGAAACTCAAAGAAATCCAGAATTAAAAAATAAGGCACTAGTTATCGGGCAAGATCCTCGTAATAATGGTGGGCATGGAGTTGTAGCAACTTGTAATTATATAGCTCGAAAGTACGGCGTTCATTCGGCAATGCCTGCGATTAAGGCGGTTAAGTTGATTCCAAAGTCAGAATTAGTTTTTATTAGACCTGACTTTAAGAAATATCGTAGCGTGTCAGCCGAGATTCATTATTTTATGCATAATATTACAGATAAGGTAGAATCAATTGCTTTAGATGAAGCTTATCTTGATGTCACCCATAATAAGTTAGGACAAAAATCCGCGGTCCAATTAGCAATTAGCTTGCAACGCCGGATTAGAACAGAGCTTGGACTGAATTCATCTTTTGGCGTTTCTTATAATAAGTTTTTGGCTAAAATGGGGTCAGAATATGCCAAGCCCTTTGGCAGAACCGTTATTTTGCCTGATGAAGCTAAGCAATTTTTAGGGATGCAAAAAATTGAAAATTTCCCAGGCGTAGGTCCTAAAACGCAAGAACAGTTACATGAGATGGGGATTTATACAGGTGCGGATTTGCAGCAGGTTGATGATTTTGTTTTAATTAAAAAGTTCAAAAAGATGGGCTACTTCTTAGCGCAGCATGCACATGGGATTGATTTGCGCCCGGTCATTGCGGATTCAGATGCAAATCGTAAATCGATTGGTATGGAACGCACTTATGAGCCGGCTATTTATACACGTGATGAGGCGTTGACGCACATTCGGCATTATTGTAAACATTTAGAAGAAGAACTAAAAAAGCGTAACTTTTTTGCCCAAACTGTAGTAATAAAAGTTAGAGATAATGATTTTGATACTGTGACTAAGCGCAGAAAATTGACGAAACCGTCAAATAGCCAGTATGATTTCTATGACAGCGCCCGTGATTTGTTTGATAAAACCAGTAACTTTTTGGAAAAAGGTATTCGGTTAATCGGGGTAACTGTTACTGATTTTAAGCAGGATGAATATCAAGCAATCAATTTATTCGATTACTAAAAGAAGTCCTTTTTCTGGTAAACTAGATACAGATAATTTTTAGAAGATGAGGAAAAATAATGAGTAGTTTTGATGACATTTACGAAAAAATCTTACAATATCCAACTATTATTTTGCACCGTCACACTAGTCCTGACCCAGATGCAATTGGTTCACAAGCTGGTCTTGCACGTGCAATTATGGAAAAATTCCCTGACAAGCGCGTTTTATGTGCTGGTGAAAATGACGAAGGCGATTTAGCTTGGATTAATCATATGGACCAAGTTAAAGCAACTGATTACGAAGGTGCATTGGTAATTACTACTGATACTGCTAATACCCCAAGAATTTCAAACAAGCTTTACGACAAGGGTGACTTTTTAATTAAGATCGACCACCACCCAGATGTAGATCCATACGCTGATATGAGTTATGTTGATCCTGATGCTCCAGCAGCTTGTCAAATCATCGTTGACTTCTTAAATGAAGAAGGCTTTAAGATTACTCCAGAAGTCGCTTACCCACTTTACGCAGGTATTGTTGGCGATACTGGTCGTTTTATGTATCCAGAAACTTCAGAACATACCTTTAAAGTAGCAGCTCAACTTGCTTCAACTGGTATTGATATTACTGAAATCGCTAGAAACATTGCCGATGTAACCTTTGATGAAGCTAAGCTTCAAGCATTAGCAATGGACAAGATGGAAATCGATCCAGTTGGTGCTGCTTACACTATCTTGATGCAAGATGATTTGAAGAAGTTAGGTTTGACTGATGATCAAGCTAATGTTGCAGTTTCAACTCCAGGTCGAATCAAGGATGTTTTGGCTTGGAACGTATTTGTTGAAAAGCCAGATGGCACTTTCCGTGTGCACTACCGTTCAAAGGGTCCAGTAATCAATGAATTAGCTGCTAAGCATGATGGTGGTGGCCACGCATTAGCAAGTGGTGCCAATGCTAAGGACATGGACGAAGTAAAGCAAGTCTTTGCCGAAGTTGTTGAAGTAACTAAGAAGTATAAAGAAGATCATGAATAATATTTTCACAGATTCCAGAATTAAACCAGCTATTCAAGAGGGGTTAAAGAAGATCCATTTTGAAAAGCCAACTAAGGTGCAGGAAAAAGTTATTCCGGCAATGCTTTCTGATTTGAGTGTTGTAGTGCAAGCTGCAACTGGGTCAGGCAAGACACATGCTTATTTGGTGCCTATCTTTAATGAAATTGATGAAGATGCTCACTATGTGCAAGCAATTGTGACTTTGCCTAGTCGTGAATTGGCTGATCAGCTTTACCAAGTGGCACGTCAATTAAGAGATGCGGCAGGGATGCATTTTTCTATCGCTCACCTTGCTGGTGGTACTGACCGTGAACGTCAGTTAGAAAAGTATCAAAATAATACGCCACAGTTGGTAATTGCCACTCCTGGACGACTCCTTGACTTTGTACAAAAAAAGGTATTCATTGTTGATCAAGTTAAGACTTTTGTCATCGACGAAGCTGATATGACTCTTGACATGGGCTTTTTGGCCGATATTGATCAAGTAGCAAGCAAGATGCCTAAGGATGTACAAATTGCAGCTTTTTCAGCTACTATTCCAGTTAAGCTATCTAACTTCTTGCGTAAGTACATGGCTCACCCAGATCAAATCGTGATCGATAATCCAAGTGTCATTGCACCTACAATTAAGAATGATTTGCTTGATATTGGTTCAAAGAACCGTAAGAGCATTTTGTACAAGTTATTGACTATGGGTCAACCATACTTGGCTTTGGTTTTTGCAAATACAAAACAAACTGTTGATGAATTAACTAGATACTTGCAAGATCAAGGCTTAAAGGTAGCTAAGATTCATGGTGGGGTAACTGAGCGAGAAAGAAAGCGGACTTTGCGTCAAGTTGAGCAAGGACAATTTCAATATGTTGTTGCTTCTGACTTAGCAGCACGTGGTCTTGATATCGATGGGGTAAGTTTAGTTATTAACTATGAAATACCACGTGATATCGAATTTGTAATTCACCGGATTGGTCGTACCGGCCGTAATGGTTTATCAGGTCATGCGATTACTTTAATTCGTGAAGAAGAAATGAATCGAATCGAAGATTTGGAAAAGATGGGCGTTCATTTTGACTTTGTTGAACTTAAGAATGGTGAATTAGTACCACGTAAGCATTACCGCAGTCGTGAGAACCGTCAAGGTAAGAATCGCAAGCTTGATACTAAGTTAGTTGGTTACGTTAAAAAAGAAAAGAGAAAGCGTAAGCCTGGCTACAAGAAGAAGATTAAGCGAGCAATTCAAGAAGATAATCGTCAAAAGCGTAAGCTTGAACAACGTCATGAGATTAGAAAAGCTAAGCGTTTAAGAAAACGCAAGCGTGAACAAGGACGTTGACAGACGAGGATTTTGTAGTACAATTATTTTCAGCTTAAGATATGTCTATTAAAGTTGAATTTCAAAGAGAGAGCCAATTGGTGAGAGGGCTTAATTCGCTTTAACAGATGCTCCTTTAAGTTGTATTAATTAAGAATATCAAGAGGTAACAAACACTGTTGCAATCAAGGTGGTACCGCGCGCGGAGCGTCCTTGAATAAGCAATGGTGTTTTTTATTTTGTTTATGGGAGATAAAAATGAAGAAACTAACTAGTTCAGAGTTTCGCCAAATGTTCCTTGACTTCTTCAAGGATCATGGCCATATGATTATGCCAAGTGCATCACTTATTCCACAAGATGACCCAACTCTTCTTTGGATTAACTCTGGTGTTGCTACTATGAAGAAATATTTTGATGGTTCAGTTGTACCAAAGAACCACAGAATTACTTCTTCTCAAAAGTCAATCAGAACTAACGATATTGAAAATGTTGGTAAGACCGCTCGTCACCAAACTTTCTTTGAAATGCTTGGTAACTTCTCAGTAGGTGATTACTTTAGAGATGAAGCTATTCCTTGGGCTTGGGAATTCTTAACTAGTCCTAAGTGGCTTGGCTTACCAAAGGAAAAGCTTTACTGTACTGTTTATCCAAAAGACGTTGATTCACAACGTGTCTGGGAAAAAGCTGGTATGCCAGCAGACCATATTGTTAAGTTAGAAGACAACTTCTGGGATATTGGTGAAGGTCCATGTGGTCCTGATACTGAAATTTTCTACGACCGTGGTCAAGAAAACAACGACGTTGCTGAAGACGATCCAGAAAACTTCCCAGGTGGTGAAAATGCACGTTACCTTGAAATTTGGAACATCGTATTTTCACAATACAACCACTTGCCAAATGGTAAGTACGTAGACCAACCACACAAGAACATCGATACTGGTATGGGGCTTGAACGTGTACTTTCAATTTTGCAAGATGCACCAACTAACTTTGAAACTGACTTATTCTTGCCAATTATTCACGCTACTGAAGAAATGACTGACGGTAAGAAGTACGGTGAAAACAAAGAGGACACTACTGCATTCAAGATTATTGCCGACCACGTTCGTGCCGTAAGTTTTGCTATTGCTGATGGTGCTCTTCCATCAAACTCAGGTCGTGGTTACGTTCTTCGTCGTTTGATTCGTCGTGCCGACCTTAACGGTCAACGTTTGGGCATCAAGGGGGCCTTTCTTTACAAGCTTGTACCAGTTGTTGGTAAGATTATGCAAAGCCACTACCCAGAAGTTATGGATCAACGCGGCTTTATCGAAAACGTAATTCAAAACGAAGAAGAAAGATTCCAAGCTACTCTTGATACTGGTTTGACTTTGCTTGATGACTTAATTGATAAGGCTACGAAGTCAGATGACAAGACTATCTCAGGTAAGGATGCCTTCAAGATGTTTGATACTTATGGCTTCCCATACGAATTGACCTTTGAATCAGCTCAAGATGCTGGCCTTAAGGTTGATAAGAAGGGCTTTGATGCTGAAATGCAAGCTCAAAAGGAACGTGCACGTAAGGCTCGTGGTGATCTTCAATCAATGGGTCGTCAAGATGTAACTTTGATGAACATTAAGGACAAGTCAGTCTTTGAACGTGATACTTATGAAGAACCACATGCCAAGCTTCTTGACATCGTTGTTGACGATAAGTTAGTTGACAAGGCTGATGGCGAACACGCAACCTTAGTCTTTGACAAGACTCCATTTTATGCAGAACGTGGTGGTCAAGTTGCCGACCACGGTAACATTTATGATCAAGATGGTGAACTTGTTGCTAAGGTAACTGATGTCCAACACGCTCCAAACGACCAAAACTTGCACTTTGTTGACCTTATTTTACCAATGGAAAAGGGCAAGGAATATATTTTGAAGATTGACAAGGAACGTCGTGAAGGTTTACGTCACTCACACTCAGCAACCCACTTGCTTCACGCTGCACTTCGTCAAGTTTTAGGTGAACATACTCACCAAGCAGGTTCATTAGTTGATCCCGACTACTTGAGATTTGACTTCACTGCTATGGAACCAATGACCCCACGTGAAATTAAGTCAGTTGAAGAATTAGTTAACCAAAAGATTTGGGAAGCTATCGATGTTAAGACTACTATCACTACACCTGAAGAAGGTGAAAAGATGGGTGCTTTAGCCCTCTTTGATGGTAAGTACGGTGACAAGGTTCGTGTTGTTCAAATGGGTGACTTCTCATCAGAATTCTGTGGTGGTACTCACTGTGATAACACTAACCAAATCGGTATCTTCAAGATTACTTCTGAATCAGCTGTTGGTGCTGGTATGCGTAGAATTGAAGCTGTAACTTCAAAGAAGGCATACGAATACTTAGCAAATCGTTCAGGTTTACTTGATGATATTCAAACAGAAGTTAAGGTAACTAAGCCAGACAACATTATTGATAAGATTGACTCACTTGAAAGTGACTTACATGATAGTCAAAAGCAAGTTGAAGCTTTGACTAAGCAAATCAACCAAGCTAAGGCTGGTCAAATCTTTGATGATGTAAAACAAGCTGGTGACTTGACTGTAATTGCTACTATTGCAGATGTTAACGGCATGAACGACCTTCGTGAACTTGCTGACAACTGGAAGAGTGGCAACAAGTCAGACGTCTTAGTTTTAGCTGCTGAAAATGATGGCAAGGCTAATATGATTATTAGCTTGAATCAAAAGGCCTTAGACAAGGGTCTTAAGGCTGGCGACTTAATTAAGAAGGCTGCTCCAATCTTTGGTGGTGGCGGCGGTGGTCGTCCTAACATGGCTCAAGCCGGTGGTAAGAAGCCAGAAGGTCTTAACGACGCTATCAAGGCTGTAATCGAAGAAATTTCAAAGAACTAAGAATTAATTAATTGTGTTTAAGCTTTTTTTCAAGTAAAATTGTTGACAGGAGGAATAAATATGAGTTCGCTAGATAAGACTATGCATTTTGACTTTAACCAAAATAAAGGAAAGAATGTTTATGACACTCTGCAAGATGTTTACAATGCGCTTGAAGAAAAGGGCTATAATCCTGTCAACCAGATTGTAGGTTATTTACTTTCTGGCGATCCTGCTTATATTCCACGGCATAATGATGCCCGTAACTTAATTCTTAAGCACGAACGTGATGAAATTATTGAGGAACTCGTTAAGAGCTATCTTGGTAAGAATAAATAATGCGATTATTAGGTTTAGATATAGGCTCTAAAACTGTGGGTGTTGCGGTCAGTGATGAATTAGGAATTACTGCACAGAAGTTAGAAACTATTAAAATTGATGAAACTAGATATAATTTTGGGATGCGTCCATTAAAAAAGTTAGTTAGACAATATGAAGTAGATGGCTTTGTATTAGGTCTGCCTAAGAATATGGATGGCACTTCGGGAGCTTCAGTTGCCCGCAGTAAGGCTTACGGTAAAAGACTCGAAGAAAAGTTTGGCTTGCCCGTGCATTATTCTGATGAAAGATTAACAACTATCGAATCACGCCGAGTACTCGTAGAAGATGCAGGTATTCATGATCGTAAAAAACGTAAACAAGTGATTGATCAGATGGCAGCGGTGCTCATCTTGCAAAATTATTTGGATTTACACCGAAAGGATTAATATGGCAGCACAAGTTAATGGTGACGATCAAGATCGTCAAATTACTTTGATCGATGATCAAGGTAATGAAGAATTGTATGAAGTATTATTTACTTTTCATTCAGATGATTATGATAAGTCATACGTACTTCTTTATCCAGCCGCTGTTGGGGACGATGAAGATATTGAAGTACAGGCTTTCAGTTATGATGCAGATGACGCAGGTGATGTCACTAGCAGTGATTTGCATGAGATTGAATCTGATGATGAATGGGACATGGTACAAGGAGTTTTGAATACTTTCTTGGATGATGATCGCCTAAGTGGTAAATAATAAAAAAGGACTAGCTGCGGCTGGTCCTTTTTGTTAGTTTATAAAAAGAAATATAAATAGCTATGAATGATAAAATTTTAAAGATCTTAGAGTTCGGTGAAATTACTAAAAGATTAAGTAAATTAGCAATTACCGCTCCAGCTAAAGATGCGGCATTGAAGTTAAGACCGAGTGGTAATTTTGACCGAGTACAAAATGAATTAAAACAAACTTTAGCATTGGCTGACTTATTGCGAGTTAAAGGACAACTTCCGTTAAATGATTTTCAAGATGTTCATCCTAGCACTAAAAGATTGAGTGTAAAAGCAAATCTGAATGCTCAGGAATTGGGTAATTTACTTCTTGTTTTAAGCTTAGCCAATGAGATTAACGAATTTCTGGAAGGTGTTGATGATGAAAAGCTTAACTTATCAGCTATCGATTCAGTTTTGGATCAGTTAGATGTTCCAGACCTTTTATTTAAAGAATTAAAAAAATCTGTTGATTATGATGGTGAAGTACTTGATACAGCTTCAAGCGCATTAGCACATTTGCGTCACGATATGCGTAGTAACGAAGAAGACATTAAGAACCGGATGGATGCTTATACCAAAGGAAATAGCAGCAAGTACTTGTCTGAACAAATCGTTACTATTCGTGATGATCGCTATGTTATTCCAGTTAAGCAGGAATATCGTGGCAAGTTTGGTGGGGTAGTTCATGATCAAAGTGCAAGTGGTCAGACTTTATTTATTGAGCCTGAAGCAGTTTTGAACTTGAACAACCGCCAGCAAAACTTAATTGCTCAAGAAAAACAAGAAATCCGCAATATTTTGAAAAACTTGTCTGGCTTAGCTAGAGAAGAAATTGATAGCATCAATAATATTGCTAATGCATTAACTCGTTTAGACTTTTTGCAAGCAAAGGCAAAATTGGCTAAGCAAATGAAAGCTAGCGAGCCTAAGTTGACTCAGGATCATTCGCTGGAATTACGAAATGCACGTCATCCATTAATTGATCCAGAAAAAGTTGTTCCTAATGATATTCGTTTAGGCGGCGATTTTGATACAATGCTGATTACTGGGCCAAACACCGGTGGTAAGACTATTACTCTTAAGACCGCTGGCTTGCTGCAATTGATGGCTCAGTCTGGTTTATTTATTCCAGCTGAAGAAGGCAGTAAAGTTGGCGTATTCAAAGAAGTTTACGCTGACATTGGTGATGAACAATCAATCGAACAATCATTAAGTACTTTTTCATCACACATTAATGACATTATTGCCATTATGAAAAATGTAGATAAAGAAACCTTGGTTTTAATTGATGAAATTGGTGCAGGAACCGACCCAGAAGAAGGTGCCAGTTTAGCTATTAGCATTTTGGACTTTTTGCGCAAGAAAGATGCTAAGATCATGGTCACTACGCACTATCCTGAATTGAAGCTTTACGGATATAACAGACCACGCACTACTAATGCATCGATGGAATTTGACTTAAAGACTTTATCACCAACATACCATTTACAAATTGGTATTCCAGGTCACAGTAATGCTTTTGCGATTGCTCGTAGGCTGGGGATGCGTGAAGATGTAGTTAAAAATGCGCAAAACTTAATGTCAGATGAGGATTCTGATATTAATAAGATGATTGCTAAATTAAATGCGCAAACTAAGGCGGCTACTACAGCTCGCAACCGATTCGAAACGAGTTTAGATCGCAGTCAAAAACTTGAACAAAAATTGCAACAAGCGCTTGATTGGTACAACCAACGTGTTCAAAAGCAACTCGATTTTGCGCAAGAAAGAGCTAATGAAGTTGTAGCTAAGAGACGTAAAAAGGCTGATAAAATTATTGCCGAGCTGGAAAAGCAGAAAAATGCTGGCGTTAAAGAAAATAAAATTATTGAAGCTAAGGGTGAACTTAATAGCCTAGAGCGTCAGGCCCACAATTTAGCCCATAATAAAGTCTTACAGCGTGAAAAACGGCGTCATCATGTAAGTGTAGGGGATCAAGTAAAGGTCCTTTCATATGGACAAACAGGTACTATTACCAAGAAATTGTCTGAACATGAATATGAGGTTCAAATGGGGATCATTAAAGTCAAAGTTAGTGACCGCGATATTGAGAGAATCGATAAGAATAATACACAACCTAAGAAAAAATTGGTTAGAGCAACAAGTGCAATTAGACGTAGTAATGCACATAGCGAGTTAGACTTGCGTGGTCAACGCTACGATGAAGCTATGACTAATTTGGATCGTTATATTGATTCCGCATTACTGGCAGGTTTAGATATTGTAACTATTATTCATGGGATCGGTACTGGTGCAATCCGTAAAGGCGTTTGGCAATATTTGCGTAGCAGTAACCACGTTAAAGGCTTTAATTACGCGCCTGCTAACGAAGGCGGTAATGGTGCCACAATTGTTAAATTAAAGTAAGCAACCTTCTTGTAAAAAGTAAGTAAAGCTGATATATTATTAATATAGATTTAAAGATAAAACGATATTAATTGAAAGAGGTAAAGCATATGGTTGATGCAATTACTGATCAAAATTTTGAAGAAGAAACTAAAGATGGCGTTGTTTTAACAGACTTTTGGGCAACTTGGTGTGGTCCATGTAAGATGCAATCACCAGTAATTGACCAATTGGCAGAAGAACGTCAAGATGTTAAGTTTACAAAGATGGATGTTGACCACAATCAAGAAACTGCTAAGAATCTTGGTATTATGGCTATCCCAACTTTGATTATTAAGAAGAATGGTCAAATTGTTGATCGTTTAACTGGTTACACTCCAAAGGAAAAGTTGAACCAAATTTTGGATCAATACGCTGGTTAATTAAAATAAAAAAATAAGCTTGTGGCGAAGCCACAAGCTTTATTTTTATGCTTCTTTTTCTTTAAGAAGATCACGGATTTCTTTTAAGTAGTCTACTTCAGTTGGAGCAGCTGGAGTTTCTTCTTCTTCCTTTTTCGTAAATTTATTAACGGCTTTTACGATTAAGAAGACAATGAAGGAAATAATAAGGAAATTGATGATGGAATTTAGAAAACTTCCGTATCTAAAATTAGCTTCTCCTACTTTAAGAGTTAAGTTAGACAAGTCAATTCTACCGATAAAAAGACCGATGAGCGGATTGATTAAGTTTTTAACAAGTGATTTTACGATTGCTGTAAAAGCTGCACCGATAATCACACCGACTGCTAAATCAATAACGTTTCCGCGTGCAATAAATTGTTTGAATTCCTTAAGCATTTTATTACTCCTATATCTAAATCTAAAAATATTTTAATCTAAGGTAAAGCATATAGTAATAATAAATTATAGTCTATAAAAAAGTTATCTTTTTTGCTAAATTTTTAGCCAAAACGAGCAATGATTTGAACTTTCTTTTCTTTAGGTAAAATGGTAATTTCACTTTCGGTGATTTTACCAGTTTCCTTTTGTACGGTTTCGGCAATCATGCCACTTTCAAGAGAAAATTCTTTACTATCACTGTCTAAACGGTCTTCGATATTTTGACCGCTTAATTCAAAAGTGATGGAGGCTCTTCTTTCTTTGGTTTTTACAAGAGTACCAAATTTAGCCATATGGAAGAAATCAATCAAATCATCAAAATCGCTTAAGTCGTAGTGACGTGAAATTCTTTTGCCAGCCCAATAAAGAATAGGGGCATCGTCATCACCTAAAATAGTTGGTAAAAGAAAGTCACGGTAAAGTTGATTAATAAAATATACGTGTTCGTTTGCGTTTTCTGTCATAAACTTATTCATCCCTTTTATTATTTTTTATTTTACCGTAAACTAGTAGGAGTAGAAAATAATTTTTTCTTAATAAGAGGTTTTTATTATGGATAATCGTCCCATTGGATTGTTAGACTCGGGTGTTGGCGGCTTTACAGTTGTTAAAAAAGTAATTGAAAAGTTGCCTCACGAATCTACTGTTTTTATTGGTGATAGTGCCAATATGCCTTATGGTGATAAAAGTCGTGAACGAATTATTGAACTTACACGCCGAAGTGTGAAGTTTTTATTGCAAAAGAAAGTAAAGTTGATTATCTTTGCCTGCAACACAGCTACTGCAGTAGCAATGCCAACTTTGCAAAATGAAGTTGAACAACAAGTTATCGGGGTTATTCAATCAGGTAGTTTAGCCGCGGCTAGAACGACTAAAAATAAAAAAGTCGCAGTAGCAGCAACTCCGGTAACGATTAACTCACATGCATATCAAAAAGAAATTAAATTCAGAGATCCTGATATCAAGGTGATGGAAGTTGCAGCGCCAGAGCTTGCTCCACTCATTGAAAGTCAAAAGGATTATGATACAAACTTAGCAGCGGTAAAACGCAGTATTGCCCCACTTAAGGGTCAAGATTTTGATACTTTTGTTTTGGGCTGTACGCATTATCCACTAATTCAAAATGAATTTGCGGAAGCATTAGGTGATAAGATTCAAATCGTAGATCCTGCTGATCAAGTAGCACAATATACTTTTAATGTTATGCGGCGTGATGGTTTATTTAGTTCATCTGATCAAGCTGGAAAACATGAATACTACACCACTGGAGATCCTGATAAATTCTCAGAAATGGGGAGAAGATTTTTAGGACAAGCAGATTTGACTAGTCATCAAGTAGATACGAGGAATTTATAATGACTAAGAAAATTTTATTTGCGACTGGCAATCAAGGAAAAGCTAAGGAATTAAAGGAAGCTTTTAAAAGAGCTGGAGTGGATGTTGAAATTAAAACTAATGCAGATTTAGATAATCCGCCTCATCCAATTGAAAGTGGAAGAACATTTGAAGCAAATGCCAAGATTAAAGCTCATGAGTTAGCAGAATTTTCAGGATTACCAACAATTGCGGATGATTCAGGCTTAATGGTTGATGCATTAAATGGTGAACCTGGCGTAAGAAGTGCTCGTTATGCTGGTGAAGCTCATAATGATGCCAAGAATAATGCCAAGTTGTTGGCTAATTTAGGCGGTGTACCTGATGAAAAGAGAACGGCCAAGTTTTGGACGACGATCGTTGTTTCAATGCCAGGTGAGTTTGATAAAGATCTAGTTGTTTCAGGTACTTGTTCAGGCCGGATCCTTGCTGCACCACGCGGTGAAGATGGATTTGGTTATGATCCACTGTTCTTTATTCCTGAAAAGGGTAAGACTTTTGCACAAATGACAACAGATGAGAAAAATGAAATCTCTCATCGTGGTAATGCAGTGAGAAAATTGTTGCAAGAATTGCCTGATTGGCTAAAACAATTCAATTAAAAAAGTGTTTAGAATTTTTCGTTCTAAACACTTTTTTCTATGCGCTAGTTTTGATTGTACTAGCAGTTGTTGCAAATTTAATATCATTTTTTTGCAAAGCTTGAATGTATTTACCTAAATATAAATTTTTAACTATCGATTGCTTTTCAGGTTTTACCTTAAAATAAACGCCATAGGTAACTGTGCGTCCATTTTGCCCAGTAACCCCAATAATTGAAGGGCCAGAAGAAACGGTGCCTTTTTCAGGTTTAATTGATTTATTAACCTCTTTAATAATTTTGGTGATATGACTAAAGTCATTGTCTGCATCTAATTCAAGATTAATAGTTAGTCCAATAGCATTATGGGCCAGATTTTGTACAATCGTAATATTGCGGTTAGGAATGTAAATTATTGAACCATCTGATGCTTTTAATCGAGTGGTTCTAAGACCTAATTGATCTACAGTACCGACTTGACCATTAATGGAAACTGTATCGCCGACATCAAATTGGTCTTCACTTAAAATGAAGAAGCCGTTAACTAAATCACTCACAAAACCTTGGGCCCCCATACCTAAGGCAAGAGAGAAAATTCCGGCACTGGCTAATAAAGTTCCCACTGGCACGCCGATAATGGATAAAATACCGAAAAGATAAAAGAATATCAAGGTATATTGAAAGATACTGTTGATTAAAGCAGTAATTGTTTTAGTCCTTTTATTTCTAATTGTATTGTGTCTAGCCAAGTAGTTGTTAATTATCTTGTGACCAAAGTGGGATAAAAGGTAAAAGATTAGGGTAGTAATGGCTAGTTGCCAAATAATTGATAGAAAATTTTGCCCAATTTTGTCCCAATTGAACTGAATTTTATGCAGACTGAAATGAGTAGGTAATGTGGGTATTTTCATAAATAGTTTTATAATATCCTTTCTTGAATTTAATAGGTTATAATAAAAGAATAACAAGACATTAATTGAGAATAAAGTATATTCATGCTAGACTTTTTTTAGATGGTATATGGAGGTAGAAGTTAGAAGATGACAATTTCTTATGGTGCTTTAGCAGGTTTAATTGCCGCAATTGCATTCTTAATTTTAGTATTATTTACGATCCCTATGCTTATTCGTACAGCAAAAGTTTTGAAAGAAACAAGTGCTACTATTCAGACAACTAATGAATCAATGAAGAAGCTTTCTGAAGATATGGATGGTCTGATGGATCAAACTCATAATTTATTAGATCAAACTAACGACCTAATGATCGATGTTAATGGTAAAATGAAGACGTTGGATCCAGTAGTAAAAGCTGCTGCTGATTTGGGTGAGAGCGTATCAGAATTGAATGATTCATCAAAGAAGATCGCTAAACGCTTTAGTAGCAATCATTTTAGTCACGCTGGTCTTGTTTCTTCAATTGCGGCTACTGCTTTTGCAAGACGCAGACGCCGTAGAGGTGAAAATTAATAAAGGAGGATTTCACTATGAAAAAATTTGCAAGTTTCGTATTAGGTGCTGTAGCTGGTTGTGCAGCAGGCTTTATTGCAGGTTCATTACTTGTTAGTGATGAACAAGTTGATGATGTTAAGAACAAGATTAAAGACAACGATAAACTTCAAGATTTGAAGAAGAAGTACGACAATGGTACTGAAATCGTTAAGAATCAATTAGCTTCATTCCCAAAGAACGTTGAAGATGATTCAGAATTAAAGGACTTCGATGACATCGTTATTGATGATTCAAACAAGGACAATGATGTTGCTGATGGCGATAACGCAGAAAAATCAGTTGATGATTTGAACAATGCTGAAAATGACAATACTGCCTCAACTCCAGATAATTCAGAAGAATAATCAATTATTCATCGCAAAATAAAAAGCTGACGTCATGTCAGCTTTTTTTGCGTCTAAATTTTAGATTAATCTCTAACAGGGATAATCTTCAAGTCTTTATTGGTATGTGTAAATGTCTTAAAACCATCCTTGGTTACGACACCACAGTCTTCAATTCTTACTCCAGCAAAGCCAGGGATGTAGATACCTGGTTCAATGGAGAAGCACATCCCCTCTTCAAGAACTAAATCATTGCCTTGAACGATTGATGGATATTCGTGGACATTTTTACCGATACCGTGGCCTAAACGGTGAATGAAGTATTCGCCATAGCCGGCTTTAGTAATGATATCACGAGCAACGCTATCAAGTTCTTCAGCAGTAATACCAGGCTTAGCAGCTTCAATTGCGGCTTGTTGCGCTTCGCGGTCAACTTCGTAAATTTCACGTTGCTTGTCTGATGGCGTACCATAAGCGACTGTTCTACTTGAGTCAGATGCGTAACCATCATGCATAGTACCTAAGTCGAATAAAACTAATTCGTTAGGTTGAACAGTGTTCATAGTTGGACCAAGGTGTGGGTTAGCTGCGTTCTTACCAGCTTGGACGATCGTTTCAAAACTTTCGTGCATTACGCCTTTTTGAATCTTTAATTGGTAATCAATTTGACCAGCAATACTTCTTTCAGTCACACCGGTTCTGATTGCATCAAAACCAATTTGAAAGGCAAAATCAGCTTCGGCACCAGCGCCTTGTAATTTTTTAATTTCTTCTGGTGTCTTGTAAAGACGAAGTCTTTCAATGAATGAAGAAACATCATTAGTAAAACTTGCATTTGGAAATTCGCCGCGCAGGTATTGGTAATGAGCAACGGAAAGATCGTCTTTTTCGATAGCCCAGGTGTGAGTATCTTTAGTTCTCTTTCTTACGTTGTTGGCGATTAATTCCCATGGATCTTCTGAATCAAGGTAACCAAAAACGTCACCGTTCCATTCAGAATCTTTTGCTTCTTCTACATTTAAAGCAGGGCAGAAAATAAAAGGATCTGCATCTTTAAATACGAGCAAAGCAAAGATACGTTCATGAGGATCCATAGAATATCCCGTGAAGTAAGAAATAGTA
The DNA here is from genome assembly GCF_002553735.1 of Lactobacillus sp. UMNPBX17. NCBI lineage: Bacteria > Bacillati > Bacillota > Bacilli > Lactobacillales > Lactobacillaceae > Lactobacillus > Lactobacillus sp. UMNPBX17. The sequence continues at coordinate 8,439 of NZ_PCYT01000006.1, read as the reverse complement.
ATTGGGTTAGAAATGTATGCAATATCATTGTTTGAATCTTGCAGCCATTGTTGTAATTTATCTAAGTTCATAAATAGCCTCTTTTTTTGTTAGTTTAGTGTCAGTATATCATGTTTTTGTATGAAAAAATGAAAGAAAATCTGTAAACGTTTGCACTTAGAGCAAAATAATGATAAATTAAGGTGAAGGATTTTTCGGAAGGACTGAGAATAAGCGATGCATAAACAAGAAGTTACAATTTATGATGTTGCTCGAGAAGCTAAGGTGTCTATGGCGACAGTTTCTCGTGTTGTTAACGGCAATAATAATGTGAGAAAAGAGACACGTGATCGTGTTCTTGAAGTAATTAAAAGATTACACTATCAACCAAATGCTGTAGCGCAAGGTTTAGCATCTAAGCGTACCACTACAGTAGGGTTAATCGTCCCAGATTTGACTAATTTATATTTTGCAGAATTATCTAAGGGTATTGATGATATTGCACTTTTATACAAGTATAACATTATCATTACCAGTATTGAAAATCGTTTGATGAAGGAAGATCAAGTAATTCAAAGTTTGCTTAATAAGCAAGTAGATGGCGTGATCTACATGTCAAACCGTTTGCCAAACGAAGCTGCAGAAGCATTTAAGAGAACTAATACTCCAGTAGTATTAGCTGGGACTAAGGATAATCGCGATGAGTTTGCATCCGTAACTATTGATTATAAGAAAGCTGATACCGAAGCATTGAATTTATTAATGCACGATGGCAAGAAGAACTTGGCACTCGTGGTTGGTGATGAAGATGCAGTGGTAAATGGTGAAAATAGAATTCCAGCATACAAAGACTTTATCAAAGAGAATAATCTGGGTGAACCACATGTTTACACCGGGGTTAAGGATTATTCAGATGGTTACAATTTATACCCACAACTCGTTAAAGATGGTATCGATGGTGTAATTGTTACCCGTGATATTTCATCTGTTGGTATTTTGAACTCAGCCATGGATGCAGGCAAGAAGATACCAGAGGATTTGGAAATTGTTACTGCAAGTGCAACTCAACTTGCTTCTGTTGTTCGTCCAGCCTTGACTACAATCAAGCAGCCACTTTATGATATGGGTGCGGTAGCTATGAGAATGTTAACTAAGTTGATGAATAATGAAGAAGTTGACGAAACTCATATTGAATTGCCATATGAATTAGTTAAAAAACAAAGTACTTTAAATCAATAAAAAGTATCAAAAAAAGAAGTAGTTGATAAAAACTGCTTTTTTTTAATTTAGTGAATAATTTGATTAATTTGTTTTCGCTTTTGCCAATAAGTTGATGTGAAGATTAATTTATTAGGATTGAAAGTCAATAAAACTAAGTTCGTGTATTTGCTTACTCGTGGCAAGTTGTTATATTGCTGAAAAGCTTTTTTATTGAAAAAGCCGTAGAAAAGTATTTGATCAGCCTTAATCCAACCTTTCTTGGTGTAAAGCCACATGTTCTTAGGACCGCCATTAAAGTTTTGAATTTTAAATAATGTGTTAGCAGGCAAGAATTTCTTTGTTTTTGCTTGATTGTCAGGATAACTATAAATTGCTACTTTAGTGTTAGGCTTAGCAATTATTTTTTTATTTTCATAAGGTGCAATATCATTACGGCGTAAATCTAAGTTGACGAATTCCGCTGAAATAAAAGTTTTTTCTGCTATCTGATAGTATAATTTGTTGTCGACTCGCACGCCGTAAGTTACATTAACTTTTTGGTTAGGTCGAACGTATTTCTTTTCCTTAATTCGGACATAGGGATTCATCATAGTAGGGGTCTTAGTTTTACCAAAATAGATTCCTGTTCGATTGATAGCATATTTTTTAGTACCACTTTTGGCTAATTTATATTTAAACCCAGTAGCGGGGAAGTTGGTAACGACTCCATCGACATTACGATTAATTAACCAATGCCAAAGAGCAGGTGATTCATCCATTTCTGCCCAGACAAATAATTGTTTATGCAATTTGTGGAGCCAGTGAATTAAGAAGGGATGCTCTTGAACAATGTCAGAAGCGGCGTTTACGGCATTTACTTGAGGCAAAATACTGAAGTTAATGCGTTTTAAGCTACCTACAATGAAGATTAAATAAGCATCAGGCATTATTTTTCTAAAATGAAACAGACTTGCTGCAGAAAATGAATGAATCATGATACGTTTTTGCATATGATACTTCTTAACTACTGCAGCAATTTTATCTTCTAATTCGTAAGATGGGTTGATACTATGATCAATCTTGGTTTCTAAAACAAATTTGGCGCTAGGTTTATTTTTATAATGCTCAAATAATTCATTAAGCGACATTACGTGTTCGCCATTATCGTACTTTAGCTGTTTAAGTGTCTCAAAGTTATTTTGTGATACAATTGCATGTGTATGAGTGACTCGCTCAAGGTCGTCATCATGAGAGATGACTAAAACTCCATCTTTGGAAAGTTGGAGATCGAGTTCGACGTAATCAGCACCAGAATTGAAGGCAGAATCATCAGACTGAATAGTTTCTTCAGGATACTTGATGGGATCGCCGCGGTGACCAACAACAGTAAAACCACTTGTCGTTAAAAAGATTAAGCTAAAAAAAAGAGCCCAAAATAGTTGGCTTTTAAATTTCATATGTGTACACCTCTATCGCATATTAACAATAGCATGGTTACACATTTTTTTCTATTTATAGTATGATTCTGTTATTCCAAAAGGGTGAAATTGATGGAACAATTGGATTTAATTGAAGAGATTACCAGAAATGATGGTAGTCGTTATTATGAAATTTCTAATATTGATCAAAATGGAATTGCTGAATTAGCGGTGGACCATGGTGAAATTAAAAAAGTACGGATATTACAGTTGAATATTCCGCGTACTACTGCATTAATTGAGTATGAAAAATATATCAATGATACTTATGATTTGCAGACATTGACTAATGAAGATGATTGGAAAAATCCTAAGTGGGTAGAATGGGATAAGCCTAAAGGCAAAATTTTGGATGCTTATCACATGATATTGAAGGCCAATCGAATTGGATAGAAAGTAGTACAAAAATGGAAACTTTGCGAATTTTACATACTAATGATCTACACTCACATTTTGAACACTTTCCTAAAATTGGGCGCTATTTAAAAAAGGCTCAGGCAGATACTTCAGTTGATGAAGTTTATACTTTTGATGCCGGTGACTTTATGGATCGTTCGCATCCCTTAACCGATGCAACTGAAGGCCAAGCTAATATTAAATTAATGAATGGCTTTCACTATGATGCGATCACGATTGGCAACAATGAAGGAATATCTAATCCGCACTGGGTGTTAGAAAGATTGTTTGATCATGCTGATTTCCCAGTAATTTTGGCTAATTTGCGTGAAGAAGACGAATCCATGCCTAAATGGGCAGTGGGTCATAAAATTATTAAAACCAAGAAAAACACGCGAATTGCTTTAATCGGCCTTACTGCAGCATATCCCATGACTTATGGTCCTAATCACTGGCATGTCAAAATGCTAGGTCATGCAATGGATCAACAATTAGCTCAAATTAAGGATCAATATGATGTTTTGATTCTGATTACTCATGTAGGACTTAAGATGGACCGCTGGCTTGTCAAGAATTATCCGCAAATCGATCTGATCGTTGGTGGTCACAGTCATGATCTATTAGCTCATGGTGAAAAAGTTGAACATACTTGGATTACCCAAACTGGAAAATGGGGTAATTACGTTGGCGATATTCATGTTGAACTCGAAAACCACCATGTAACTAAAATCGTGCCTGATACGATTCCTACAGCTTCAATGCCAGAAATGCCAGAAGATGAGGCAGTTATTCAAGGCTACTATGATAAAGGTCAAAAACTTTTGTCTGAACATAAAGTAGCTAAGCTGCCTGAAAAATTTAATGATGACAAAATTGCGGCAGTTCAAGTTTCGCTTGATGCGATTGCTGATTTTGCCAAGACAGATTTAGCAATTTTGAGTTCAGGATTATTTTTGACCCCATTTAAGAGTGGAGTTTTAACTCAGTATGATTTGCAAAAGGCATTGCCACATCCTATGCATGTTGTGCGTTCTACCTTAAAAGGCAGCGATCTTTGGCGTTTAGTAATGGAAATTGAAAAGAATCGCCATTATTTGGATCATTTTCATTTGCAAGGGATGAGCTTTAGAGGCAAGATCTTTGGGCAAATGTATTACAAGGGAATTAAAGTAGATACTCGTAAGCGAATCGTTTATGCCAATGGTCATGAGATTGATCCAGAAGAAGAGTATCAAATCGCTTGCCTTGATCACTATGTATTAGTGCCATTCTTCCCGACTTTAGCTATTGTTGGTGAAAATGAATTCCTATTCCCTCAATTTTTGCGTGAAGTTGTTGGCAATTATTTAGCTAAAATATACCCACTATCATCGAGAAGTGAAGTAAATGACAGAAAAAAATAAAACTAATTCAGAAAAAAGCGCAGAGGAAAAAGTAAATAAATTTGAAGAAGAGAAGCCTTTGCGTCATCCGCTTGCTAACGTAGTACAGGATGGTAAAAGTATAAAAATTAATGATCAGTTATATACCATTGTCACTAATGAACGGGATGCGCTCGATCTAGAAATGCTCCGTAAAAAATATGATCCATTTTTGGATCAATATGATTATTTAGTAGGGGATGTTTCAAGTGACCACCTGCGCTTAAAAGGCTTTTATAAAGATGAAGCTCGCACTTCGATTGATAAAAAAGAGATGGCGATCGTAGATTATTTAACTGAATATTGTAATCCGGGTGGGCCGTATTTTATTTTGGAATTAACTAATCCTACTCATCATTATTCACATCAAAGACCGCGCAAAACGCATTATGAACGTAATCGTAAGAATGATCGCTTCCACTCACGTCGACGTCACGGCAAGGGATATCGTAAAACTGAAAATAATCCATTCAAGAAGCGTCGAGTTCATCAAACCAAATTTAAAAAGAAGCAGTCAATTGCAGTCAAAAAAGAATTTGGACGTCATCATTCTTTTATTATTAAGAAAAGAAAGGGAAACTAGTGAAAGATTACCGGGTATTTTTAATTGACTTAGATGGGACAGTTTATCGTGGCAAGGATACTGTTGAATCAGGAGTAAGATTTGTTCATCGTTTAATTGAGCAAAAAAAAGATTATTTATTTTTAACCAATAATACGACTAGAACACCTCAAATGGTGGTCGATAAATTAAAGAGACACGGGGTAGAAACCGATACTGATCATATTTATACGCCAAGTATGGCGACAGCCAGTTATATTTTGAGTCAGAATAAAGATCATTCAAATAAAAAGATCGGTTTATACATCATTGGCGAAATCGGCTTATGGAGAGAGCTATTGCAGCATACTGAATTTGAACTTAATGAGGAAAATCCTGATTACGTTATTGTCGGGATGGACAAGGATTTGACTTATCATAAAGTTCGTGTAGCCTCAAGAGCGATTAGACGCGGGGCTACTTTTATTGGTACTAATGCTGATATGAATTTGCCTACAGGGGATGAATTAATCCCAGGCAATGGATCTCAGTGCGTTTTTGTTGCAGCGGCTAGTGGGGTAGATCCGTTATACATTGGTAAACCAGAATCTATCATCGTAAAAAAGGCTTTAGCTAAAGTAGGATATTCTAAAGATGATGCCTTACTAGTAGGTGATAACTACGATACTGATATCAAAGCAGGTTTTAATAGTGATGTAGATCAATTATTAACTTTGACGGGTGTAACTCAAAAAGAAGATATTGTTGGCAAACGCCAACCAACGTATGTGGTTGATAACTTAGACGAATTCGAACTATGATTACAAAAGATAATTTTTTTGGACTGATATATCATTTTTTGTTTGCCATTTCGAGTAGTGTAGTGGGAGCTATTGTCGCTAGCTGGCCGCTTTTGTTTATTTTTATGCTGGTACAAAAGACATATGAGACTGTTCACATGTCTTTATTTCAAGTAATGCATAATTATAACCAGTTGATGATTTATTTGATCTGGCCCTTTAAAAAGCGGCTTAAAATGGATAATTTTCCCACATCCGCTAATGCAGCAGAACATTTTGCGGAATGTAAGCAATTATTCGTTTTTGCTGTACTCGTATTTATTGTTTGTTTAATGCTGTATTTTGTTTTTAAAAAGCGTAGAAAAAAAGCGCTGCTTAGCTTGGATAAATCTGCAGCACTTATTTTATTGTTATTGCCAATCGTAGTATTTCCTTTTGCAGTAACCAATTTTGATAGTTTTTTTATAATTTTTCACCACATGTTGTTTAACAACAATGATTGGTTATTCGATCCGAATACTGATCCGATAATCAATGTGTTAACCGAAGGCTTTTTTGCATCTTGTTTTGCAGTAGCCGGGATTATTTACGAATTATATTTTGCTGAAAAGTTGTTACGAAGATAAAAAAGAGTTCCATTAGTGGAACTCTTTTTTGAGTGAGATTTTTTTCTTCAAAGCTACGATGGCAATTGGAACAACTGAAACCAGGATGATGGCAATTACAATCATTGAGAAATGATCTTTTACTACAGGGATGTTACCAAAGAAGAATCCGATAACAGTAAATAATCCTGTCCAAAGTAAACCACCGATAATATTATAAGCAATAAATTTACCGTAATGCATTTTGCTACCGCCAGAAATAAAGGGGACAAATGTCCGGATAAATGGAATAAATCTTCCGATCACAATTGTAATTGGACCATGGCGTTCAAAGAACTTTTCTGCAGCTAGTCGATTATTTTGATTGATTAATTTATTGAACCAACTGTGTTTTTCACCTGCTCTAGTAGACCATGCTCCAATTTCATAATTGGCGGTGTCACCTAGTATGGCAGCTAAGGCAACGATTAAATATATTAGCCAAATATTTAAACCATATTTTGGGTTAGCGGCCATCGCACTAGCGGCAAAGATAAGTGAATCACCTGGCAAGAATGGGAAAATAACTACACCAGTTTCAATAAAAATGATGGCGAACAAGATCAAGTAAGACCAACCACCAAATTGGTTAACGATTGTGACCAAGTGGTCATCAATATGTAAGATAAAATCGATTAAAGTCATTTCTTTCTCCTAAATGCTAGTTGAGTGAATGGTTAAAGTTTTTTCTGGAAATAGATCACGCATAATAGAAGTAATAGCGATTTGAGCTTCTCCAAAACCTAAAGCAATTAGAGGAACCCGTCCAGGATAGCTTACTACGTCTCCAGCAGCATAGATTCCATCAATGTTGGTTTTCATCGTTGGATCAACAGCAATATTAGTTCCGTTGAGCTCGATTCCCCATTTTTTTACAAAACGATTATTAGCTTTGAAACCATAAGCGACAATAATTTGATCAAACTGCTCATGGCGTGGTTGAACATCACCCATACCTTTAAGAGTTATATCCAATTGATTATTAACTAATTGGATGTCCTTTGGAAGATAGGGAGTTAAAATTTCGACGTTTGCTAAAGAACGAAGCTTTTTAACGTTGGATTCAAGACCGCGGAATTCATTACGACGATGGATAATTTTGACATTTGTATAATTTGCCAATTCAATTGCTAAATCAAGAGCAGAATCGCCTCCACCGAAGACGCCTATCTTTTGGTTGGCAAAATCTTTAGGGTCTTTAATGAAGTAGTGGACTCTTTTTTGAATATCTTCATTCATCTTCAATGGTAATTCTTTAGGTTTGAATGCTCCTGCACCTGTAGCAATAATAATGCTTTTGGCTAATACCATATCATCTAAGATGAAACCGTCGTCGCTTTTTTTAACATCATTAACTTTATGATTAGTAATAATTTCGGTTTCCTTTGGTAAACCTGATTTTAAATTTTGGATTAAGGCTGTTCCACTGATTGTATTATAAGCAGGGATGTCACTAATTTGTTTAAATGGATAAAGCATTTGGGGCTGACCACCAACCTCAGATAATGAATCGAAGATTAAATTAGACAAGCCATGCAAGTGAGCAAAATGAGCTGCAAATAATCCAACAGGACCGGCACCTATAATTGCGAGATCAACTTTTTTAATTTTTAAAACCTCCTCTAAGTGTTGATGTATCAACTTTAACATGATTTAAGACAATAATCATTTAAAATTTGTACTTGTTTAAATCTGTTGACTAAGGTATATTAATTAAGTCGTCTTTTGAAGGACAGATTTAATTAATAAAAAAATACTTGCAAAACCAAGTTAAGTATTATATATTAATAAAGTCGTCTTGAAAGATGACGAAGAGCTCGAGAGCTTTAAAAAAGTTTTTGAAAAAAAGACTTGCAAAGTTAAAGCAAAACGAGTAATATATTTAAATGTCGTCAGGCGAGAGCCGAGGCGACGAAAAATAAATCAAAAAAGTTCTTGACAAAGGATTTGAGATTTGATAAAATATAAAAGCCGTCTGGT
>NZ_PCYT01000069.1:0-7428 GCF_002553735.1 Lactobacillus sp. UMNPBX17 | reverse complement strand
GGTCCAGATGGACTTTTATTTTTATAAAGTGTTCAACTTGATTTTACAATCGGCGATTTAATAATTGCTAAGGAGAAAGAAATGAAGAAAAATCACTTTCGAAGTTTGGCTCTCTTATTAGTAGCGGCAGTAGGCTTGATTTCCTTTGCCAATACTAATGTCCCATGCAATAACCAAACCGTTTATGCCGTTTCAGATAAATCACTCGCTAATCTGAAATTTCATAAACAAGAAATTGTTACGGTCGACCATAATGAACCGCGCTTCTCTAAAAGTACGTTGTCAAAGAAAAATGGTCCCTGGCAAAAATACAGTAATTTAGATTACTTAAATAGAGCTCAGGCGGCTAATGCCCTTTTGAATAAGAGATTGATGCCCCATAGTCCAAGAGCCGGTTTGACTTGGGATCCAACTGGTTGGCACAACAAACGCATTGCTAGTGGCTGGCTTTACAACCGTTGTCACCTAGTTGGCTATCAATTAACCGGTCAAAATAATAATCCGCGCAACCTAATTACTGGAACACGTGAATTAAACGATCCAGACATGCTCAAGTACGAAAATAAAGTTGCCAATTATTTGAAAGACTCTTCAAGTAATTACGTTCGCTACAGAGTTACACCAATTTTCAAAGGTAATGACTTGTTAGCAAACGGTGTTGAAATGGAAGCTAAATCAATCGGCAGCAATGCTGTTGATTTCAATGTTTATATTTTCAATGAGCAACCTGGCGTAATCTTAAACTACAAAGATGGTACTAGTCGCGTTAAACATGGTTCAAGTACGATTGCTGAACATGTAAAAGCTAGAAGCCATCATGTGACTAAAGCAAGAACCATTCATAACATTAAGCACAAGATTTCTACTGCAAATTACCGTGTAATTGGTAACAAACGCAGCAAGATTTATCATGTTGCCAGTGGTGAAAACTATCATATGAGTTCAGCCAATGCAGTTTACTTCCCTTCAGAAGCTGCTGCTAGACGTGCTGGTTATCGTAAATCATTAAGATAATGAAAAAGAGTTATCTGCTTTTTTAAACAGATAGCTCTTAATTTTTTTATTGAACGCTCTTGCGCCCGCGTTGATAAGCTTCATGCAGTTCCGCAAAAGTCATATTCTTGCCCTTTTGATCAAAGACAACCAATACTTCTTGCACACCATCCAAAATTCTTGATAACCAGCGGAAAATTGTAGTTGCCGCACAGAACAAGATAAATAGAATGAACATTGCCTTATCAGAAATCATGGTCAGTGAGAACAGATTGTGTAAGAAGATAATCGCTAAAACTAACCCGGCGAATGATCCAATCATTACGCATAAACGGAATTTATTTAATGGAGCTGAAATGTGGTAAAGTACCATCATTCCCACTGCCACCAATAAAAGTGTTGCCGTTGTACCTACATCATTATGATCAAGCGATATATAGCCGCCTGCAACCACCAAAATACTTACCGCCAGCATATCGGTTACCCCACCAGGGATTGCTCTTGCCAAAATATTGGGAATAAATTGTCCGCGAATTCTATTGTGATTACTTTCTAGAGCCAACAAGAATGATGGTAAGCCAATGGTGAAGGCAGAAATCAAGGTAATCTGTGATGGCTGTAATGGATAATCAATGACCATTACGAGTGAGAAGATAGCCATCAAAAATGAGAAGATATTCTTTACCAAGAACAAACTGGCTGAACGCTGAATGTTATTAACTACGCGCCGACCTTCATTTACCACCTTAGGCATTCTAGCAAAATTTGAATCAAGCAATACTACTTGAGAGGCTTGAACAGCCGCACTGTTACCGGATGCCATCGCAATTGAACAGTCTGCTTTCTTCATAGCCAAAATATCATTAACACCATCGCCTGTCATTGCCACAGTATTACCTTGTTTTTGTAAAGCCTTAACAAATTTACGTTTTTGTTCTGGTTTCACTCTGCCAAAGACACTATAATTTTGAACTGCTTCTTCATAACCATCTTCTGGAATTTCGGAAGCATCAATATATGCATCTGAATTTTGGATACCGGCTTGCTGCGCTACTCGCGAAACCGTGACAGGATTATCACCGGAGATCACCTTAATAGCCACACCTTGTTTAGCAAAGTATTCAAAGGTTGCTTTAGCTTCTTTTCTAATCGGATTAGTCAAAAGAATGTAGCCATAGACTTCAACTGGCTTAGTCAACTTAGAATCATCTTCAGTTAAAATTCCAGGATAATCGGCCACAATTAAGACACGATAACCAGTCTTGGCATATTTTTCAAATTCAGCTTGGTATTCCTCAAATTGGTCTCTCAACACCATTTCTGGTGCCCCAATTAATAAGGTATGATCGTCAAAAATGACGCCGCTGTATTTATTAACAGAGGTAAAAGGTAAAATGCTGCTGGCTTTTTTGCCATTATTTTGAGTGAAAAAGCCGTGAACAGCCTTCATCGTAGCATTATCAGCTGGCATATTTTGAGCAAAATCACCAATTACATTATCCAAGTCACCTTGATAATTTTTGGAAGGAACAGCCTTTTCCACGCTCATTTTTGGCTCAGTAATTGTACCAGTTTTGTCAACGCACAATACGTTAACGCGAGCTAGAGTTTCAACACTCTTCATATCATGCAGCATTACCTGTTTGCGTGCCAATCTTACAGCAGAAAGAGCCAACGCGATCGTTGTCAAAAGGTATAAGCCTTCTGGAATCATCCCGATAATGGCTGCTTCCATGGAAACGATGCTGCGGTAAAGCGACATTTTATTAACGAAAAAGCTCATTGAAAAGAGGGCTATTCCCAGGGGAATAATAATGATTCCGACCCATTTAATCAATTTATTAATGGAGCGAACCATCTCTGATTGCTCACTATTTCCCATGGCTTTTGCTTTAATAGTTAATTTAGAAATATAGCTTTCTTTACCAACTTTTTCTAGTTGCATGTATGCAGAACCTGAAACTACGAAAGAACCAGACATCAATTCATCGCCCACTTCTTTAGTAATTTCATCGGATTCACCTGTTAACAGTGATTCATTGACGCGGATATTTCCTTTAATGACTTGACCATCGGCAGGAATCTGATCCCCAGTTTTCAATAAGACAATATCGCCCTTAACCAGTTTTTCAATCGGAACTTGCTCTTCTTTTCTATTACGCAAGGCTCCAATATCCGTGGCATTCATCACATTTAACTTGCTTAAAATTTTCTTTGCTCGAATTTCTTGTACAATCCCGATCACGGTGTTCAAGATAATTACTGGCAAAAAGGTCAAATCCTTATATGCTCCAACCACTACCAGCAAAATAGATAGAACTAAGAAAATCAAGTTAAAGTAGGTAAAAACATTTTCACGAATAATTTGCTTATTTGTTTTAAATTGATCGTCAACAGCTTTGTTGACTTCTCCAGCTGCAATTTTTTGTTCAACTTCAGCTGTAGTTAATCCTGTTTCTAAATTTGTCTTTTCTTCGTTCATTTTCTTTTCCTAAGTAAATATTTTTACGTACTATTATACCGAAGAAATAAAAGAGCCCGCAACTTGCAAGCTCTTTTTTAATGGATTTAATTTTTTCTTTACAGTTCTTCTAAATCACTATCGGCCTTACTTTCAACAATGAATTCTTTCATTACATTTTAATCTTTGATCATCATTTTTAGTAGCCGATTATTACTTTTAGTAGGAATTTCACCTACTTCATATAAAGCTACAGTAGAAGGGCTCCACCCTATTACTTTTGCAAATTGCTTTTACGTTAAATTCCACTTTTGTCGTAATGCTTTAATCTCTTCAGGTTTAACGAAATCAAACATTTCACGATATTTATCTTGAGCTATCTTTATAGCTGCATTATCTAGAGTCATATCTGGAACAACTTTTTGAGTACTATCATCAAATCATGCAGGCGCAGTTATTTTGATTTCTTTGCCTCTAATATTGAAAGTGTTGGTATAGTTCTTAATTGAAGTAGTCATAGCGTTCCCCTTAATATAACTAAATTATATAGGATTTCACTATGAATTCATAGTAAAGCATTAGCTAAAATTTTAGATGTAAAAACACGTTACTAACAATCATAGTAACGTGCTCTCTATTTTAATTCTTTCTCTGATAAGTCAAAAAAGTATAAGGATATTTATTCTTTTCATCGGCTTCATGATGTTTTTTCTTCACCAACTTAAACTGATCATAATCTATCTCTGGCATAACAGTATCTGCTTCAAAAGTAGCGTCAATCTCCGTTTTTTCCAAAACATCTACTTGCTCAAGCAATGTCTTAAAAATTGACACCCCACCAATCGCGCAAAGCTTTTCACCCTGATGATTTTGAATATAATCATTTAATTCAGCAACCGAATTAACAATCAATACCTGATCATTATCTTGGTACTTCTTTTTCAAATCTTGATCATGAGTTAAAACGATATGCTTTCTCTGAGGCAATAATCTTGGCAAACTCATGAAAGTTTTTCTACCCATGATAATTGGATGACCAATGGTTTTCTCTTTAAAATGATGCAGATCTGCTGGCAAATGCCATGGCAAATGTCCGTCTAATCCTATCTGATGTTTTTGGTCTTCTGCCCAAACATACTCGATCATCGCGTCCTCCTAAACTGCAACCGGCGCCTTAATCGTGCCATGATGCTGATAATCAACCACTTTAATATCCTTCATTTCAAAATCTTCGATATTTTTCTTTTCAGGATTAAGCCATAATTGTGGTGAATCATACGGCTTACGGCTAAGCAATTCTTCAACTTGCTTGAAGTGATTGCGATAAATATGGGCATCCCCCAATGTATGAATAAACTCACCAACTTGCAAACCCGTTTCTCGAGCAATCAAATTAAGTAAAAGCGAATATGATGCAATATTAAATGGCACGCCTAAAAACATGTCCCCTGATCGTTGATAAAGCTGTACACTGATTTTGCCATCAACCACATAAAACTGAAACATGACATGGCAAGGTGGAAGTGCACTAGTCGGAACGTCTTCAGGATTCCAAGCGGTAACAATCATGCGGCGTGAATCTGGCGTTTCCTTAATTTGCTTGATCACATCGGCAATCTGATCAATAAATCCGCCTTCCCGCTTTTCCCAATGTCGCCACTGCGCACCATAGACATCGCCTAAGTTGCCATACTTCTTAGCAAAATCTTCATCATCCAAAATCCGTTGATCAAACTTTTTCATTTCTGCTTGATAAATCTTGTTAAACTCTGGATCACTTTGACTGCGCAAGCCAAAATCCGTCATATCGGGACCTTGATATTCGCTGCTATTAACCCAATTTTTAAAGGCCCATTCATCCCAGATATGGTTATTATGCTCTAATAAAAAGCGAATATTAGTATCTCCTCTTAGAAACCACAACAACTCACTTTTAATCAGGCCAAATGGCACCTTCTTAGTAGTCAACAATGGAAAACCTTGCGAAAGATCGAAACGCATTTGAGCACCGAAATAACTCCTAGTACCTGTCCCCGTTCGATCATCCTTATCATATCCTTCTGTCATAATTTTCTGCAATAGATCTAAATATGGTTGTTCAAGAATCGCCATTTTTGTTCACCTTTCAAAAAATCATTTTCTATTACAATACCATAGATATAGTGGTTTTGATAATGCGATATAGTCATATTTAGTAGTTTATATAAATTAAGCAAAGAAAAAATCCCAAAACTTAATTTGGGATTTTTCTTCTAATTTTTCTTAAATTCACCTTTATGTCTTACCAAATATACGATTGTCGCAGCAATCAATACTAAGGCACCCACAATAACGGAAATTCTAGTATCCGGATTGATAAACATAAAGACAACGATGACTAAGAGCATTAAGAATGCGAAGTAATTTGAAAATGGATATAGTGGCAACTTAAATGGATGATTTGCCATTACGTCCTTATTGTGTCTTCTAAATCTAAGTTCAGCTAACAAGATTACAAACCATGGAATCATTCCCGGCAAAACTGATGAACTGAAAACTACTACAAACAAATCAGAAGCTGAATGATTAAATTGTGAAGCAATTACATTTAAAACAAAACCGATAAAAATACCACCTGAAATACCCATAATTGCACGATCTGGAACAATTCGCTTAGAAATGTGCTTGAAAATTCCAGGGGCTTCTTTATCATGTGACAATTTAAACAGCATTCGACTTGAAGAATAAATACCTGAGTTGGCACCCGAAAGCGCAGCCGTTAACACCACAAAGTTAATAATTGAGGCAGCTGCGGTAATTCCCACTTTAGCAAAAGTAGTTACAAATGGTGACCCCAGACTACTCAATTGATCCCATGGGTAAATAGTCACAATTACGAAGATGGCACCAACATAGAAAATCAAAATTCTGAATAAAACAGATTTAACACTTTTGACAATTGCTTCTTGTGGGTTGGCAACTTCCCCTGCAGAAATTCCTAAAAGTTCAATACCTTCATAAGAACCTACAATAATAGACATAGAGAAGAAGAAACCTTTAAAACCACCGGTAAAGAAACCACCATGTGCCCATAGATTGCTAAAACCGGTAGGTTTACCACCGTTACCCACGCCAAAGAAGATAACGATAAAGCCTAAAATGATCATTAAAATAATGGTAACGACTTTGATCATAGCAAACCAAAATTCCAAGGACGCATAGGCTTTGGCACTTGCAAGGTTAGCTAACAAAAGAAAGGCGATAATTATTATCCCCGACCAAAGCACGCTGATATTCGGCCACCAATATTTTAGATATTCGGTTGCGGCAACAACTTCGGACATCCCTACGACGATGTATTCAAAGACATTCGCCCACTCGGCAAGATACCCAGCTAAGGGATGCACGTATTCCGTTGCATAATCAGCAAATGAACCAGTACCTGGGTTGACATAGAGCATTTCCCCTAGAGCTCTCATGACAATGTACAAGATTAACCCAACAAACATGTAGGCTAATAATACGGACGGACCAGTCCATTTAATAGTTGATGTTGACCCCATAAATAAGCCGACACCGATTGCTCCACCAAGTGAGATCATCTCCATTTGGCCAGCAGACATGGTACGGCGCAGTTGGGGTGCGTTATTCTTTTTACTCATATAACAACTCCAAAAAAATCAGTTCTATCCTATTAAAATATTCTTCGATAAATTTAATTTTAAACTTGATGATTTGTCAAGAGAAAAAGAAAAAAAACTACCATTCATTACATGGTAGTTTGCTAAAAATTCTAAGGAGTGTACAGGATTTGAACCTGCGCGCCAAGGAAAACTTGGTTCGCCGGATTTCGAGTCCGGTGCATTACCACTCTGCCAACACTCCATAACGTTATCATTATAACTCATTATTATAGATAATCAAAAACAAACTAGAATTTGTAAGTGTCAATGTTTTTGCGGTAGCCTTTAAACCATTAGTCTAACCTTAATTTC
>NZ_PCYT01000068.1:0-7538 GCF_002553735.1 Lactobacillus sp. UMNPBX17 | reverse complement strand
TGTTTTTGTGGTTATTAACATTCTATCAAACAGGTCCAAATGGACTTTTTATTTTCTATCAAGTGTTCAATTTAATTTTACAATCGGCCTAAAAATAAAATTTACAATTTACATTGACTTATCACCACATGACTCATAGATTAGATATTTATATTTTACAGGATAAGCGAACATATGTCTCTATTTTTTAATAAAAAAGCTGACTGCTAGGTCAGCTTGGCCCTATCCATCCCCGCATTAAAATACGGGGATTTTCGGGCGTTTTTCATTAAAGAAGGGGCAAAAGCTAACCTTTGACCAAGCAGTAACTTTTGTAAGTCAATTGGACGATTTTGATCATGATCCTTATGATTATTACCGTATTAATGGAAGAAGTACAAAAAGTTTTACGCTTGGGCTATAACTTGGTAAAAATTGAACATCGGGGTTACGTTCTACCTAATATCTATAACAGCAAGAATAATTGGCAATATATTACTGATCGTCCAGTATGGAATTTCGGCAAAGATAGTCATTTTTGGCTAGGATATGCGGCTTCAGATGTAAAGAAGAAGCAACCATTAGATATTAAGGAAATTGCTGAAGAGAGTACAAAAAAACCAGCCTTAAAGAAGTTAGTCAAACAATATTACGGCCTTAAAGGTAATCGATTCTTCATCTATAATCGTCAAGGCAAGTTGATCAAAAAGTTAACACTTAAGAAAGAAAAGATTTTTAAGGTTAAAGGCCATCGGATCGTGAAAAATAATATTAAAAAAGTGTTGACATTGATGATAATTTACTTAAAATAATTATTAACAATTTAATTAATCTGAAAACAAAGAGAAAGAAGAGTAGTTTAATTCGAATTTGCAGCGAATCTCGTTAGGTGTGAGGAGATAAAGGTAGAATTGAATGAAAATCACTTTCGAGTTCTATTTCTTAATCTTGTAGTAAGAAATGGTGGGAGCACCCGTTATAGTGCCTGCGTATCGCTGAAGTTTCTTCGGCCGCACGCGAAAGGTATTGTTAGTAATAACAATATAAATAAAGGGTGGTACCACGCTAGAAGCGTCCCTCAATCAAAGCAATTTTGGTTGGGGGACTTTTTTTGTGATCAGATAATTCTTAATTCTCAGGAGGACGAGTGTATGAATGATGAAAAATCTCGTAAGTTGACCTGGAAGCAATATTTAGTCGTTGCTTCTTTACTATTTGGATTATTCTTTGGGGCTGGTAACCTGATTTTCCCACTTCACTTGGGACAGCTTGCCGGTGCGAATTGGGGGACAGCCGCAGTTGGATTTCTGATCACTGGTGTGTTATTGCCTTTACTATCAGTGCTTGCCGTAGCCATTACCCGTGCAGGTGGTGTTTACGATATCGGTAAACCATTAGGCGCCGGCTTTGCCGTAGTATTTATGGTATTGATCCATGCGACTATCGGTCCTTTGTTTGGTACACCAAGAACAGCAACTGTTTCATTTACTGTAGGTGTAGCACCATTTATCCCTAAAGATATGCAAACTGTCGCATTGTTAGTATTTTCAGCTGTGTTTTTCTTATTAGCATTTGCATTTTCGTATCATGAAAACAACATCTTGTCTAATGTTGGTAAGGTTTTAAACCCATTATTTTTAGCACTTTTATTTTTAGTTTTCGTTGTAGCATTTCTTAATCCATTAGGAAATCCACAAACTGCTGCTGTTACTGCTGCTTACAAGCATTCAGCATTAGTTAACGGCTTCCTTGAAGGTTATAACACTATGGATGCCTTAGCTGGTTTGGCTTTTGGTGTTACTGTTGTTACCGCTGTTCGTTCAATGGGTCAAAAAGATCCAAAGAGTGTTTCAAAGGTGGTTGCCAAATCTGGTGTAGTTGCTATGGGTGCCGTAGCTTTAATCTACTTACTTTTGATCTTGATGGGTGCAATGTCATTAGGTCACTTCAAGGTATCAGATAACGGTGGTGTTGCATTTAACCAAATCGTTAATGAATACGGTGGTCTTTTTGGTCAAGCATTACTTGCATTCTTGTTAACTGTTACTTGTTTAACTACTGCTGTTGGTTTGGTTGCCGCATTTGCACAAGATTTCCATAAGCATTTCCCAAAGGTTAGTTATCACGCATGGCTTGCTCTTAGTTGTTTAGCATCATTCTTTGCTGCTAACTTTGGTTTGGATCAAATCATCGCCTGGTCAACTCCAATGTTGATGTTCTTGTACCCATTATCAATGGTCCTGATCCTTTTGTCAGTATTTTCACCATTGTTCAAACGTGATAGCGTAGTTTACTTCTTTGTGATCTTGTTCACGGTAGTACCTGCATTAGGTGACATGGTTGTAGCATTTCCAGCAGTTGTTAGTCAAAGCCAATTTGGTTTAATGGTTACTTCAGTTAGAAGTTCTTTGCCACTTGCAAGTATGGGACTTTCATGGTTAGTACCTGCATTAGGTGGTTTGGCAGTTGGATTAGTATTCCACGTCTTTAGAAGAAAGAACTTAGTCACTGCACAAGAAGAATTTGAATAAAAATAAAAGCTTTTCTACTCATGCAAAATACGTGAATAGAAAAGCTTTTTCAGTATTAATTTTAATTACTTCAAATTATTAACCTTCACAACAGCTTTGGATACATCCTTTAATTTACCTGAAGTAAATTGCTCAACTTCACCTAAAGATAATTCATGTGAGATTAATGGTAAGACATCGACTTTATGTGATTCAAGTAGTCCAATGGCATCTTCAAAGCAGTATGGATTGATAAATGAGCCTTGAATCGTTAATTGCTTTTGATAGATTTCATAAGAATTAATCTTGAATTGTGACTTAGGGTTGGCCACGCCAAACATTAATACTTGTGCACCACGCCGCGTAGCAGCAATTGCTTCTTCTTGGGTAATAGGATTACCGACAGCTTCTACTACAATGTCGTAAGCATTGTTAGGAATCTTGTCTCCTTGAGCGGTATTAAAAGTAGTGACATCAAAATGATCATGATTGAGCTTTAATTTCTCTTTAGAAATACCAGCTAAATCCACCTGATGAACGCCCATTGCCTTTAAAGTTTGAACGAATAATTCACCCATAAAGCCGTCCCCGATGACTAATGCTTTTTGATAGGGATGCAATTTTAACAAATTTACACCATGCATAGCACATGAAAGTGGTTCAGTGACTGCAGCTGCCTTAAGTGAAAGGTTATCTGAAATAGGGTAGACAACTTTAGCTGGCGCGGTGAAGTATTCCGCAAAACCGCCATCACGAGTGACACCTACAGCGGAAAGGTGTTCACAAAGTTCTGGTCGAGAAGTACGACAGTAGTAACATTGACCACAGTAAATATTAGGGTCAACAGTTACTCGATCACCAGGTTTAATATTGGTGACATTTTTGCCAACCTCTTTAACAATCCCTGAGTTTTCATGACCTAAAATAATAGGTGGATTTGCTTGAGCAGAACCTGGTAAACCATTGTAAAGTTCACGATCTGTGCCGCAAATACCGGCATAGGCTGTATGAATTAAAACTTCATCATCTTTGACCTCTGGGGTGGGAACTTCTTTTTCTTCTAATTTTTTAGTTACTGTTAAAACTAATGCTTGCATAATTTTTCCTCGATTCTTCATGAATAGAGTAACTCATTTGAAGGCAAATGTAAGTACTTTCATAGATGAAAATTATAAATTATTAAAGCTTTTACCAATAAAAGCAGAAAAATAGTGTTGCCAATAAAAATTAATATAATATAAGGATATGAAACGAGGTAATAATATGAAGAAATTTGGTAAATTAGGTTTAGGAGCCGCAGTCGTTAGTTTATTTGCTTTATTAGTTGGAAAGAAGTTAAATGATCAAGTAGATAAAAAAGATGCTGAAGATCGCGGCGTAAGTAAAATAGACTAAAAGGAGCTGGATGGGATACCATTAAGTTTTTATTTAAGTAAAAAGTAAGTGCATCTTACTTTTTAAGCGCACTCATCAGCAGCTATAATAACGATAGTTACTTAATTAAACATAACAACAGAGTATATAAAAGGAGAGCAAAAATAATGGAGTATCATAAGATCAATCAAGAAGATTTGAAAGCTTTAAGTTCTTATATTGCTGATCCTGCGCGCCTTATCACTAATCCAACTACGCACTGGGATCACGATCAATTCAAGACCGTTCGTGCTATGCCAGACTTGGTCATTCAACCGGTTACTAATGAAGAAGTATAAAAAGTCGTTAAATATGCTAGTGATCACAATATTCCGATCGTGCCAAGAGACAATTCAACTGGCTTGATGGGAGCCAACTTGACAGTTGAAGGTGGTATTTCACTAGACATGATTAAAATGAATAAGTTGCTAGAATATGATCCAACATCATTAACTATGACTGTACAGGCAGGGATGCGGTTGATTGATATTGAAAAATTCTTAGCAAATAAACCATTTTCATACATGCCAGCACCAGCGATGCACTGGGCTTCAATTGGTGGTAACGTTGACACCGATGCTGGTGGCTTAAAGTCTGTCAGATATGGCGTAACTCGTGAACACATTCGTCAATTGAAAGTAGTTTTGACTGATGGTAAATTATACAAGTTTGGTGCTAAAGCTGTTAAATCTTCATCAGGTTACTCACTCAAAGATTTAATCATTGGATCAGAAGGTACTTTAGGTGTAGTTACCGAAGTAACGATGCGGCTTTATCCAACACCAAGAAAGTCAATTAACGCTTTAATTCCATTTCCAACATTAAATGATGCGATCAAGTCAGTACCAGCAATTTTGGCTTCAGGCGTAGTACCTACTACAGTAGAATTTATGGGTAGGAAAGTTATCGATCTCTGGGAGAAATACTATAATGAAAAATTCCCAGTTGATACAGGAGATGGCTTTATTTTACTTCGTTTTGACGCCTTCACCGATGGAGAATTGCAAGCTGAATTAAAGCAAGCTGTTGCCACTACCAAGCAATTTAAGTCAGCAACACCAATTGTGCTTGATGCTAACTCAGAAGAAGCAAAGACCGTTTGGAAGTGTCGTGAAGATTTGTTGTTAGCTATTCAAAAATCAACGCCTAAGATGGATGAGGTAGATATTTATGTACCAATCAATCATATTCCTGATGTTTTGGATCGAGTAGATGAGCTTGAAAAAGAAATAGGTATGAGAATTCCTAACTTTGGTCATGCTGGTGACGGTAATTTGCACATCTATCTCTGTTCAGACAATATGAGTGATGAGGAACACAAAGAAAAGAGCGATAAGGTAATTACAGAACTTTACAAGACTGCTAAAGCCCTTGATGGTACATGTCTGGTGAACATGGTATTGGTTATGTTAGAAAAGATTGGTTCGAATGGTACTATGGTGAAGACTATACTAACTTATTAAGAAAGATTAAAAAGGTCTTTGATCCAAACTCTGTTTTGAACCCAGACAAGATTTTCCCATTACAAGATAATAGCAAGTTGACTAATTTAACTTATGTAAACGAATTGGTAATGAGCTAAAGCAATAGAATAAAAGAACAAAAAAGATGGTCATTTTCCTGTGAGAAAAAGATCATCTTTTTGTTTTTAAGCTTCTTTTGTTAATTCATAAATTGCTTCGGCGTAAATGGCAATTGAATCAATCAAGTCATCAACTTTCATGTATTCGTTAGCTTGGTGCATAACCATTGGTGCATCTTCTGGTTGAGCACCGAAGGCTACACCATGCTTGAATAGACGACCATAAGTACCACCACCGATAACAACTTCGTGGCCTGGTTTACCAGTTTGATGTTCATAAACCTTGAGTAAGGTCTTAACTAATGGATCATCACCTGGTACGTAGTGTGGTTCTTCAAATGAGTTGAATGAAGCAGTTAGGATATCACCAAATTTTTCTTCAACTTGCTGAACCATCTTGTCTGGATCAGTACCCTGTGGGTAACGGATATTATCCTTTAAGATAGCATCACCATCAGCCTGATATTCAAAGATACTTGGTGCACTTGAAAGATCACCCATTAAATCATCATGATGAGCAACGCCAAGCTTTTCACCCTTAAAGTCTTCATGTTCAACATCAGCTAAGAAGTTAAGATAATTCTTGTCGCGTCCAGCGAAATCGAATTGATTGAGGAACTTACCTAAGAAAGTGGCAGCATTGCGACCAACTTGAGGAGCAGAAGCATGAGCACCTTGACCAGTAAGTTCGATCTTAGCTTGATCGCCATTAATTTCAAACTTACCTTCTAAGTCATTGTCAACTAAAAACTTAGTGAATTGTTTCTTAATATTTGCTAAATCACTTCCACTAATAATAGCGTAAGCCTTTTGTGGAGTAACATTTTCAGCAATACCGGCAGTAAACTTCTCAAGTTTTGCATTGCCCGTTTGATCATCATCTTTAAAGTTAAGTATCAAAGTATAAATTCCTTGCTCACCGTTAATGATTGGGTACTCTGCATCAGGAGAGAATACTTGATCTGGAGTAGGTTCGTGCTTTAAGTAGTAATCAATACCAACCCAGTTAGTTTCCTCATTAGTACCAACGATGAAGTCGATCTTTTTCTTAGGAGTAAAGCCAGCTTCTTTTAGTAAAAGCATGCCGTAGTATGCGGCAAGGGCAGGACCTTTATCATCTGCGGAACCACGACCGATGATTTTTCCATCCTTAATCAGCATCTTGAATGGATCGGTATTCCAACCATCACCTGCAGGAACTACATCCATGTGACCTATGATGCCAAGACGTTCTTCACCATCACCATAGTCAACGCGACCAGCATAGTTATCAACGTTCTTAATATGAAAGCCATCTCTTTCGGCAAATGATAAAAACTTCTTCATTGCCTTAACTGGGCCAGGACCAACAGGGTATTCTGTAGAAGTATTATCTAAATCTTCAGAAGAATCAATGGCAATTAATTCGCCTAAATCGCGTAAAATATCATCTTTCTTAGCAGCGGCTAATTTCTTATAGTCTAAGCTCATATTTTTCTCTCCCTTAATTAAAATTGATTAATAATATTTTATCAGAAATATTTGATTCTTACTAAAAATTGGATCATTTAACTACTTCCTACAGTCTTTAAGATACCTCAGTAGTATATATGATTACAACAGATCCAAATAGATGGTATAATAGACATGGATAGGCTGTGATTTCAATGGCATCTTACAAAAAAATACAAGCAAACGTAGATTCAAATTTAGCTTTACAAGCTGAAGGTATATTTAAAGATATTGGACTCACTACTACTACTGCTATAAATGTTTTTTTAAAGAAAGTAGTTGCAACGGGAGGTATTCCTTTTGAATTGAAAGAAACGCCAGAACAAAGAGCAACAAGAGATTTGGTACAAACTATTTCAAAATTACCTCATAAAGAAGCTAAATCAACGAAAGATATCGAGGATTGGCTGAATGAGGACTAACGATATTGTGGATGTTTTTGTAGCATATACTGATAAAACAGGTGGTAAAAGCAGACCAGTTTTAATGAAAAACGCCCGAAAATCCCCGTATTTTAATGCGGGGATGGATAGGGCCAAGCTGACCTAGCAGTCAGCTTTTTT
>NZ_PCYT01000067.1:0-7748 GCF_002553735.1 Lactobacillus sp. UMNPBX17 | reverse complement strand
TGTTTTTGTGGTTATTAACATTCTATCAAACAGGTCCAAATGGACTTTTTATTTTCTATCAAGTGTTCAATTTAATTTTACAATCGGCCAATTCTTTTGGTCGTAAAAAACTTCCTACAATATCATAATGAGTTAAGTTAGTCATACTTTTTCTCCTTGTAATTATTCAACAATCAACAGTCCGCAAATAATAAAAATCAACCATACAAGGAGACACATTCGTTCAAATACTTTTTTATTGATAATAATTTTTGAATTAGTAATTGTAATTGCTTTTTTCATGATTGATTCCTCCTTTGAGTAGATAAGCAAAATAAAAAGCGCCTCTAGCATATTTCATGCTAGGGACGCTCAAGCGTGTTACCACCCATGTTTAAATTAACTTCACAGCCAATTCCTCAATAAGTACTCCCAATAGGGAAGACTCAGACGGGGTAACGATCGTCACTCGTAATTTGCTTACTTAATGCTCGCATTTTAATTTAGCTCCAAGACCATATTCATTGCTTGCCATTGCATCGGCTTTCACCTAATCCGACTCTCTGTTAGAAATTTTAAACAATTACTCATCTTTTCTAAGCTTTTATTAATTTAATTGCCATTATAATACGCCGAATGAAAATTGCTGTCAAGAAAAACTTTGATTGATTTTAGAAAATAAGACAGATAATATGTGGTTAGTAACAAGAAGAATAGGAGAGAAAAAATGACTAAAGTTTTCTATGTAAATGCTGATTTGAATAAAGTAGTCAGTGGCAAAGAAATAGCTGCCAACACGCAAAAATTTACTCAAGTACATCAAGATGCAGTTATTGCAGAAAAGAATTTAGATTTAAATTCTGACCAGGTGATTTTTCATAATTGTCCTAAGGGATATAGACTGGTTGATGAAGTGGATGAAAATTATAATGTGGAATACGATAAAGTATACGTGCCTATTCAAGTAGAATATGGCAATATTAAGAATTTCAAAAATGATGCATTTGATATTCATGATCATGAAAGCAGTGAATATTTCCAAAAATGGTTGTTGTGTTCCTTTTTAGCTGATTCGTTGCCATTTAACGTTGCAGCAAGAGTAGAAGCATGGTTTGGCGAGGAATAAGTTAAGTAAAAAAACTCCAAAAGCATTTAACTTTTGGAGTTTTTAAATTTATCGACTTAATTTGTGAATCTTATGTGCTAAAACCATTTCCTTGTTACGGTCTGCATAAATTGCATCTTTAAGGTAATTTATTGGCTTGAGCAAGGTATTTCTGCTGGTAGTAGACAAGTAGATTGCATGATGATGATCTAAATGGCGCAAATATCTTTTGGCATTTTGAATTCTAGCATGGTGCTCAAGGGCTAACTTCGGCTTGAAGCCCGTAATTTGGTGTTGAGCATTATAGATAGGAACAACTTGATGATGCCATTTATCAATATGATGGGTATTGTGACCACCAATCTTCTTACTTGCTTTGACAATATCTTTCTTAGTGGTCAAATTATCTTGTTTTTTCAGCCGTGAATTTTTATCAAGATAATAATTGCCAAGACCATCTTGCCGATATAGTTGCAAATTTTTAACTGAGTCTTCTTTATTGACAGTTACTTTTAAAACGTCACCATTTTTGTAATTCATTAAATACATGTCGTGATCAATGGTGTAATTCTTCATGATAAAATATTCACCTCTTCTACATTAATTATCTAACATGATATTATAGTTATTTTTTTAAATATTGGAACTGGTTTTGCTAAATTTTTCTAGAAAAATTCCTTCTGTTAAAAAAATAGTGTTATTAGGATATAATAAGTGTAGTTATGATAAATATTTTAGTGATTAAGTATAAAATAAAATGAAGAAAATTTGTCCTAATTGTGGTAAAGAAGTAGACCCTGAGGAGAAGTATTGTCCATTTTGTCATTTCAATTTAGTTAATAATGATGAAACAATGGTGATAGTGAATATAGGGCTGTTAGGATTAAAAAATAATGAGTCGACTGCTGAAAAGGATAAAGAAAAGGTTCAAGCTGAAGAGAAAAAATCTGTCGCTAAGCCTGAAAAAAAGAAGCAGTCAGAATCAAAAACTATTGTTTCTAAGTCGGATAAAAAGCCAACGCCTTTACCTAAATTTAAAAAGAAAAAATTTCATTTCAAATGGTCAATATTGGTTGAAGTAGTTGTCGCCGTAATCGCAATCTTGGTAATGTTTGGTACAAATTACTATAGCTGCAAGGCTCAGATTAGTCGGATAGAAACTGGATTAAAAAATGGCAAGGTTAACAATGTGGTAACTAAAGGGAACGTTCCACTTACCGCTAAAAATTTAATGCCATTAAAGGAATACTATAAGAATAATCCTGCCGCATATAAGAAATTGAAAAAGAGCTTGATGGGTAAGAATAACTTACCAATTAAACTGATTAAGCAGGGACATTATTTCTTGTTTTTCCCTCGGTATGTAGTTCAATTGCCAACTTATAAATTGAGTGTGGTTAATGATTATCACCATTCTACTGTTACAGTTAATGGCGCAAAATTTACTAAAAAGCAAAAAGTTTTCCCTGGCGTATATAATATAGAAGCAAAATCTTCTTATTTGGGTCAAACAGATAAGTTTAAAAAGACAGTTAATGTTTGGAAAGATCAAACAGCTGAAGTAAAACTTAATGCTAAGACGATTGAGGTTCAAGGGATGCCAAACGGTAAGCTTTATCTAAATAACCATAATATTGGTAAGCTAGATAAAAAAGGAAATCTTGTTCTTGAAGATGTACCATTAACCAAGCCGTTTTCTATATATGCAGCTAAAAAGCAGAAGGGGAAACTTGTTAAAACTAAGCGAGTTAAGAATGTACCATCAGCTATCAAAGGCAGCAAAAATGTAGCTGTACTTAAATTAGATTGGCAGCAATCTAAAAATGTTGGTAAATTATTGGAAGATAATTTTAACTATCCTAACTCTAAAGATTTTATTGGTGGCAGTAAGAATAAGAGTTATGTTGAATTGAGAACTTTAGTAAGTAATTGGCGTAATAGTCCTAACCTTACTAAGTATCATGCCAATATTACTGTTAACAATAAGTCACTGAATGATATTCATTATTCTGTAGAATTCAATTTTGCGTTTAATAAAAATGGTAAACGTTATAAGAGAGTTCAAGTTATGAAGTTTAGAAATGCTTCTGCTAGGTCTACTTCTAAAGGCCTTAAGATAAAAACAATTGGCGGTGGACGCATTGTCAGTTCAAAGTAAAAGATAATTAAAAACTTGATGTCAGTTTGGCATCAAGTTTTTTGTTACGTGCTTTTGAACTTGTTCTTAATAATTAATTCAGAGTAAAATGAACATATATGTATGCATTTTTGATGTAAGGATGATTGGAATGTCTAATTTTAATACTTCAGATAAAAATTATCATGAATATGCTAAATTGGCTTCTAGTGCTGAGAGTTTGATTTTTTCAGATCCAAGAAGCAGTTTAACTGTTTTTGGTACTTTTGGTGAGCAATTAACAAGAGAAATTATGCATTTAGATGGTTTAGGCGATTGGGAGTTGAACCAAAAAGCACGAATCGATAAGATGCGTTACTCCGGAAATGGCTATCCTGATGCAGTTTTATTAGCATTAGATGAGATCAGACGCAAACGGAATAGAGCTACTCATGATAATCAATTTATCGCAACCAAAGGTGAAGCTTTAAAAATTGATCAAAAGGCTTATTTAGTTTGGAAATGGTTCTTAGAAAGTTTTTCTTTAAACGATGTTCCTGAATATGTTACACCAGTTGATCAAAGAAATATATTAAAGAGTCAAGCAGATAAGATTAAAGTTTTAGAAGAAAAAATTAAGCAGCTGCAAGAAAACCGGCCACAAATTACTATTTCAGCGGAAGAAAGAACAAGAAGACGCAAGGTAAATGTTCAATTTGCTAAAAAGCATCCGTTAAATGAGGAAGAAACTAGACAATTAATTGATAGCCAATTACGTAATGCAGGTTGGGAAGCAGATACACCAAGACTAAATAATTGGAAGCATCAAACTGAACCACAGAAAGGTCATAGTATGGCGATTGCAGAATGGGTATTGCCTAATGGTCAAAGAGCTGACTATGCACTTTTTAAGGGCTTAGATTTTTATGGCATTGTTGAAGCAAAGAGATGAGATCAAGATATTGCAGGACAAATGGCCCAGCCTAAAGAATATGCTTAGATCAGATTACCATTTAATAGGGCAAGAGATGGGTGATTACAAGGTTCCTTTTATTTATGCTGCAAATGGTCGTCCATATTTAGAACAATATAAGGAAAAATCAGGTATTTGGTTCTGGGATGCACGTAATCCAAAAGAAAATGCATATGCTCTAGAAGAATTTCATAAACCTGAGGATTTGGCATTAAAGTTAACTGCTAAGAATAAGGATGAAGCAAATAAAGATTTGGCAGATGATGAAGATTATCCGCAATTTGCAGCTCGTCCATATCAACTTGATGCGATTCAGTCTTTAGAAAATGCAATTAAAGATGGAAAAAAACGTATCTTGCTTGCGATGGCTACGGGTACTGGTAAAACTAGAACTGCTATTTCGTTAATGTATCGTTTGCTAAAGCATAAAAGAGCTAGAAGAATCCTTTATTTAGTTGATCGAAATTCACTTGGTCGCCAAACTGCTAATGCAATTAAAGATAATAAGATAGGTACAATGTCGATTTCTTCTATTTATGGATTAAAAGAATTATCTGATAAAGTGCCTGATGCTTCTACTAAGATTCAAATTGCAACTGTTCAGGGAATGATTAAAAGATTATTCTTTAATGATGATAATTCTGAAAAGCCTTCAGTTGGTCAATATGATTTCATTATTGTTGATGAAGCTCACCGCGGTTATGCAGAAGATAGAGGGCTAAGCGATCAAGAATATGAAAATTACGATCAAGAAGAATATGTTAGTCAGTACCGTCGAGTAGTTGATTATTTTGACGCTACTGCAATCGGAATGACTGCTACACCAGCATTACAGACAACTGAAATCTTTGGTAATCCAGTATATTCTTATAGCTATCAACAGGCTGTCCTTGATGGCTACTTGGTTGACCACGATGCACCAGTTATTATTCAAACTAAATTAGCTAAAGAAGGAATTCATTTTAAAAAGGGGACAGAAGTTGATGTCTTTAATCAGGATGAAAAGACCATCGATAAAGAAAAATTGCCAGATAATATGAATTTCGATGTCAAAGACTTTAATCATAGAGTAATTACGCCTAGTTTTAACAAGGTGGTTTGTGATGAACTAGTTAGAAATTATCTTGATCCTACGGATAGGGATGCAGGTAAAACTCTTATTTTTGCGGCAACAGATGAACATGCTGATATAGTGGTTGATTTGTTGAAGAAGGCCTTTAAAGATGATGGTCGTCCAGTGGATGATGATGCGATTGAAAAAATCACGGGTTCTATTCGTCATCCTAACCAAGAAATTAGAAACTTTAAAAATGAAGATTATCCTAATATTGTTGTTACAGTTGATCTCTTGACTACTGGTGTTGATGTACCTGCAATTACTAATATTGTCTTCTTAAGAAGGGTACAGTCTAGAATTCTGTATGAACAGATGCTAGGACGTGCAACTAGATTGTGTCCAGAGATCCATAAGGATAAATTTAGAATTTTTGATGCAGTTGGTATTTATGATGCAATGAATAAGGTAACTAATATGAAGCCAGTTGTTCAAAATCCTGGCCATAATGTAAATTATTTCTTACATCATAAGGAAGACTATTTTGAAATTGCTGAAGATAGTCATCAATATCAAGTTGATATGGCTGGCGCTGTTGAACGAAAAATCAAACGTCTTGATGATCAAGGACGAAATAAGTTTGAACGTTTAGCTGAAATACAATCGGTTGATGAATGGGCCGGTAAATTAAGCAAGATAAGTAAAGCCGACTTTATGAAGCAATGGCCTAAGTTTGAACAACTTTATCAGGTGCATCCAGCGAAAAAGCAGTTTATCTCTAATGAGCGATGAAGAAGAACATGAAACTAAATCATTAAAAGAAATTCTTAGTGATATGAATGAAAAATCTAAGGCAATTAGTGAGGCAATTGCGGAGTTGAATAAGGCATTAGAAGGAATTGACGATAGTGAAGACGAATAGTTTAGATTTTGATGCTCAAGCTTTAAGAGAGAAGATCTTGGATTTAGCGATGCGTGGGAAGTTGATACCGCAGTATCCAAATGATGAACCGGCTAGTGTGCTTTTGGAGAAGATTAAGGCCGAAAAAGCTGAGCTGATTAAGAAAAAGAAGATTAAGAAGACCAAGCCACTTCCTCCGATTACAGATGATGAAAAGCCATTTGATATTCCAGATAGTTGGGAATGGGTGAGATTGGGGGATATACTTTCTTTAGAAAATGGAGCCATTAGAAGAGGTCCCTTTGGTAGTTCTTTGAAAAAAGCTTATTTTGTTCCAAAAAGTAAAAATACTTATAAAGTTTATGAGCAAGGAAATGCAATCCATAAATCAATTGATTATGGAAATTATTACATTTCTCAGCAAAAATTTGAAGGATTAAGTTCTTTTGATATACGACCAAAAGACATATTATTAAGTGGAGCAGGGACGATAGGGGAGACGTATATTTTACCAACTAATGCACCTGAAGGTGTTATAAATCAAGCTTTAATTAGAGTTCGCCTTAATAATAATTTGATTTCAAATGAATATTTTTTATTAGCTTTTCAACAAAAGGTAGGCTTATTAAATAAAAAAGCAAAAGGAACAGCCATTAAGAATATGTTTTCTATTTCTCATATGAAAAATGATCTTATTTGGGCTCTTCCACCGTTATCAGAACAAAGCCGAATTATTACTAAGATAAGACAATTATTTGCATTCCTTTGAAAAGATGGAATATCATTTTGATCATGTAAAGTAGAATTTGGATAAAAA
Organism: Lactobacillus sp. UMNPBX17; assembly: GCF_002553735.1. Lineage (NCBI taxonomy): Bacteria > Bacillati > Bacillota > Bacilli > Lactobacillales > Lactobacillaceae > Lactobacillus > Lactobacillus sp. UMNPBX17. The sequence continues at coordinate 803 of NZ_PCYT01000067.1, read as the reverse complement.
TGGTAATGAAAAAAATTGGGCATAATATACAAAAAAATAAGTATTTTATTTGTTTATTTAGAATTAAAAGAAAACCAAAAAAGTCATGAAGCAAATTTAAATGTTTACGTTAACTTGAAATTTCCAGCTTATCTTAATAGTACTGGTAATGAAAGAGAAGTTCTTAATCTTCAAGGATTTATCTTAAATATAACCCCTGTTAACGATGGTTTGATTTCAGGAAGTTTTAGATTTTTAGGAATTTGCAATAGTTTAGATTAGCAAATATTGAAAAAAAGAGCTAGAAAAGGCTAGACATAAACAAGAATTTGACGCAAAAATATTTGTTGATAAGATGTATTTTATTAACAAGGAAGTTACTCCTCCAGATTTACCACAACCAGAAGGTAAAGTTATAAAAGAATTAAGTGGGAGTGATTTATTATTCCCAGTGAAGAACGGTTTTGAAAAAATTGATAGTAAAGAAGTAGGTGAAATTAGAAATATAACTTATGCTTATGGCAATACAAATGAAATTTCTATTTGTGATGGACTTAAACTTGATCCAAAAAAAGATATAGATTTAACCGTAGTATATATAGATCCGACATTTAAGCCATACATTGGTACAATTTCTATCTCTTCTGCTTTAATACGTAAACTTTTTTAAAAAATTGGGATTACTCCAATTTTTAGTGATGAAAATAAATTTGGTAAATAAAATTAAATTGTAAGTGAATCATTAAAAAAGATTCCAGTATCATTCATACAATGTCATTAAGTTAAGACATTGACAAATTGATAGTTTAAGCTTTTAGATCATT
>NZ_PCYT01000066.1:0-7936 GCF_002553735.1 Lactobacillus sp. UMNPBX17 | reverse complement strand
ATTAAAAAATCAATTTGCGAGAAAGAACTATTTACACAAAAGATTTGACAGTCTCCGAATAATAGTTACTCTATTCTCATGTTTTTAGCATTTTCATTCACTTGCAAATCGTGACTTATGATAATAACCAAATTAGTCTGCGCTATTTCCTGCAATAACTTTAACAAATCATTTTGTAGTTCAGGATAGATATTCGCCAATGGCTCATCTAGTAAAAAGCATTGTGCATTAGTTTTCAAAATAGCAGAATATAATTTCACTAATTGTATTTCGCCTGTTGATAGTTCACTCATCTCTCTATCTAAAACTTTCTCAATTTTAAATTGTGATGAATTAAAGACTTTTGCAAAATACTCATTTTTATCAATCTGACTTTTATTAGGATATGATCCTAAATAGTCTCTTACAGAACAATTAGGAAGCGGTGTATCTTGAAATAGACAACTTATATTCGATTCTCTCAGTTTTCTTTTATTAATCAAATCAGCATTTACACCATTTATGGTGATTTTTCCTTCTTTTTTTGGTGTATATAATCCTATTATTGTTCTAAGAAAAGTTGATTTTCCGATTCCATTTCTACCCCTTACAACATAAAATCCAGGAGCAACAAAAGTAGCAGAAATTTTTCTAGTAAACAATGGTGTTTTTCCATCTAAATAAATATTAAAATCCTGTACCTGAATCGAATTTATTTTGGAAACTGCTTTTTCACCATCTTGCTCATCTTTCATGGATAGTAAATTGTTGATTCTCAGCCGGGCTACCCTGAATGATTCAAAGTTAAACAAAATAGAAAAAGCTTCATCTACTTCTCCCAAAAGTTGGTCAAAATATTGAAAAATGATTGAAAAAGAACCAATTGTCATTCTTCCAGAAATGACTGATAAACCACCATTAATGAACAATACTAATTGAAAAATCAGTTGTAAAATAATTTCACTATTAGACATATTCAAATTAAGAAGAAAATCTCGTTTGGCAACGCCTAAAAGCGTTCTTTTTGTACTGCTCCATCTTTCATTTTCTATTTTCTCTCTTTGATTACCCTTTATTTCAATGTATCTACTTAACCATTCGGTAAAGCCTGAAAAGTATTCATTATAGGCTTCTTTCAACTTCAAACTAACTTTGAAAATCTTAGGCCGTAAAAATAAATATATGACACTATATGCAGGCAACAGGATCACTATCAGTAACAAAAAACTAGAGCCAGCTGTAAATAAATACGTAAAAATCAAGACTGAGGAAAGCACGATTGAAATTATTTGATTTACAGTTTGGAAGAAAAAAGTCAACACTTCAGTAGTGTCCTCAGTAATTCTGTCTGCCATTCGAACTGAATTCATTTTTGTGACTTTCAGTGTATCCTTTGAATACAATTCCTTTATTATTGCATCGTTAACTTCTATATTTATTTTTCTGAATTCTAGAATTTGAATTTTATTCATGAAATATGACAACAAAAGTCTTATAAGACTTAGGGTGATTATTAATATAATGCTGCGTATAAATGAATCTCTATCAGCCTTATACACTAAAGAATTTAGCAGCATTCCTTCCAAATAAACATTAAAAGTTAAAATGCCAGTACTGATAATATTCATTCCTAATAGAAGCCAATATTCAACTTTATACTTTTTATCAATTTTGCTAAAAATCATATGCATAGCGTCACCTAATTCTGAACAGCAATCCAAGATATTAAAATATGATGAATATAAAATTAGACAAATTCTATATTTTTATTACTCCTATGTCAATACTAAAAAGATTGATTTTATTTCACTTTCCTGCCTGTATCTGATAATATGTAGTCATCAACTATCTAATAACTACATTTTTACTACACAGAGGTGCAATTATGACTGAAAAAGCTGCAATCAATGTCCGTGTTAACCAAGAAACTAAACAAAACGCAGAAAAAGTATTAAACAAACTTGGCATCCCGATGTCAGTTGCAATTGACATGTACTTACGACAAATTGCATTGACTGGAGGAATTCCTTTTGATTTGTCCTCAAAGAAAAGAAAAAACAAAAACGACCACGACACCGCTATGATGGTCGCCGAGGCCACTGCTCAGTATGAAGTCGTTAAATCCAACTGGGAAGATAAATTAGCCGAACTTACTCCTGACTGGATGAATATGAATAAGATGACTAAAGAGGAGCTTGAAGCAAGGTTGGCTAAGCATGCCCAAGATGCAAGAGATGATAAAAGTGTCGAAATTAGTAAAACTTTTAGCGAACTGAATAAAGAATTAGGAATTTAAATTTCATGCAAGAATATACTGTCAAATCAACTCCTAACGTATCTGTAGAACTTAAAGAGATATATAGCTCTATCTTGCAATTATCTCAATCTCCAAAAACTGCTCAAAATTATGTAGAAGATCTTGAGCAAACTATGCAAGCGTTAAATTATTTTCCAGAAAGATATAGAAAAACTCCTTCAAGAAAATACCGACGAGTTAATTTCAAAAAAATATGCTATATTCTACTTTATCGAAAACGATACTGTACACATTATTGATGTCATACTAGCTTCATCAAGTACAGTATTCAAATATTAATCCTTTGCCCCATTCTAGCTATTAAGCTATACTAGACAGAAGAAATTAAACGAACTAAGGGACAATAAAATGAGCGATAAATTAATTAAAATTGCATATCTCTACGAAGATTTAATGAATACTTACGGTGACTCAGGCGATGTTAAAATCTTGAGCTTTTTACTAAAGCGTGAAGGCTACGACACTCAAGTTGATAATATTTCACTTGGTGACGAATTCAACGCCTTTGACTACGATTTCGTTTTCTTCGGCGGCGGCCAGGACTTTGAACAAACTGTTGTCGCTAAAGACTTGCCACGTCACAAAGAAACATTGAGAAAATACATCAACGATGACAAGCCGATGCTTTGCATTTGTGGTGGTTACCAACTAATGGGTAGTTACTACAAGACTAATTATGGCGTAACTATTCCAGGTTTGGATATTTTGCCACTACACACAGTCTTCAAGAGCGACAAGCGAATGATCGGTGACACCCGTTACATGACCGAATGGGGTGAGGTTAAGGCTTTTGAAAACCACTCTGGTCAAACTTACTTCGACAACAAAGACAAGTTGCATCCCCTCGGCGACATGATCGAAGGCTACGGCAACAACCCACAAGACCACGTTGAAGGCCTGCGCTACCGTAACTTCATCGGTTCATACTCACATGGCCCACTACTTAAAAATACTAATGTTGCTAATGCCATCATGAAAATGATTATCGCTTGGCATCAAGAACGTGTTAGTGAAGCCAAAAAAGTCACAGAATAAAAAATGACCCAGTCAGAATTTCTGACTGGGCTTTTTCATTATCAAATTAATTTAAAACACGTTTAGCAGCTGAGGGATAAAAGTAGGCACTGATAGCCTGCTTTCTCACCCCTTGACTAGGAGTTGCAGCATGCACATATTGTCCATTACCAACATAAATACCAACGTGGTAAGGGGCTGAGGCAGAACCCCAGAATAATAAGTCACCTTTTTTAAGATGGCTTAACGAAACCTTTTTACCCTTAGTAACTTGACCATAAGTAGTCCTTGGTAATGTCTTTTTAGCGGCTTTTTTATAAACGTATTGAGCTAAGCCAGAGCAGTCAAAGGCTGAAGGGCCAGTAGCGCCGTAAACGTAACGCTTACCTACTTGCTTTTTAGCAAGACCAGCAACTGCTTCACGTTTTTCTGTAGTGCTTTGCTCTGCTGCGTGCACAGTTTGTGTTTGGTTAGGAACATTAATAAAAGAAATTCCTGTGAAAAATACTGATAAAACTGCGGCAAACTTAACTAAATTACGTCTAAAACTCAATTGACATTTCTCCTTAATTACTTTTTATCTTTCGACGCTTTATATATTACCTGAGAAATATTACAACTATGTTTTAAAAGTAATACTATCTAATTAAGCAAAACTACAGAAAATGTCTTATTTTGTAATTTTGATAAGAAAGAGCTTATGTTTCTTTTCTCAACTTGAAAAATTTTTCACTTTTCTATATGCTATTAACATTGATTACAGGAGTTGAACAAACAATATGGAGAAAATAGACAGTTATGCACGACATTTTTTAATACTGATAGCCTTAATTCTGGGCCTTTCACTAGTTTCAGAATTTCGTGATCTATCATCTTACGCTCCATCAATGATCAACCTAGCCTGCCTATCTATCGCAACCGCCTGCACCTTCGCTTCAGGAATTACTTTACAATTTAAAAGACTAAATATTGTAACTATTATCCTAGCAGCCATCTTAATTTCGATCTCCGTCTTCTTTTGGATCGAATTTTCTTCTCTTGCCTTAATCACCAGCATCTTCATTGTCTATGGCATTATTACATTACTTGTCTGTTTAACTAATTTAATCTATTTCAAAAAAAGAGAGGTCGATTAAAACCTCTCTTTTTTATTCATGTACTTTATGTTTCTTTGGCTGTTTTGGTGTTAAGTTCAAAGCCATAGCTGCTAGCACAACCAGAATTGAACCTACCCAGTCCATTGGCATCATAACTAAACCAAAACAGAGAACTGAGCCTACCGTTGCGGAGAACGGTTCAAATGCATCAAGCAAGCTGGCTGTGGATGGAATAACGTAACGCAAGGCGTTAGCCATAATCTGAAATGGGATAATCGTTCCAATGATAATTACGGCACTGGTATATAACCAAACAGCTGGCTTATTAGGAATAGCTTGGAATTGCGGATGGATAATCACCAAACTGATTCCTGCAAACAGCATCCCCCAGCCAGTCACCACCATGCTGGATACTCTTTTAACAATATTAACTGGAATCAGAGTATATGCTGCTTCACCTACTGCTGAAAGCAGACCCCAGAATAATGCGACCGGCGTAATGGCCAAATGATCAAATTGTCCGTGCGTTGACAGCAAAAAGACACCGATGAAAGCCGCAATCGCAGCCAAGATATCCAACCTACGCATGACTTGCTTATGAGTAAAAGCCAAATATCCTAATACGAAAAATGGGCCGATGAATTGTAAGATAGTAGCGATCGAAGCGTTAGCTACCTGAATACACATGAAATAAAATAATTGCACGGGCAATAATCCGAAGATTCCGTAAGCGAAAATTACTAACGCATCATGCTTATTCTTTAATGTAGCAAGTGGCTTTTGCTTTAAAGCTCCTGCCAAAAGCAGAAGTACGATTCCTGAAATAATCAACCGAATTTGGGTCAACCACATCGGCGTTATTTTAGCACTAATATTGAATAAACCTTTAGCAAAAAGACCGGAGATTCCCCACATGACAGCGGCTAAGGCTGCCAGAAAAGTCCACAGTCTACGTGTTTTTGGATCAATCATTATTCAATTTTCCCTTTTTCTTTCTTGGAGAAATATTCAAAGCCATTGCAGCTAAAACAACTAAGATTGAACCGATCCAGTCCATTGGTGCCATAACCAAGCCAAAGCATAAAACTGAACCTACCGTTGCAGAGAATGGTTCAAATGCATCAAGCAAACTTGCAGTAGATGCCTTGATGAAACGCAATGAATTAGTCATCAACTGGAATGGAATCAAAGTACCAATCACAATAACGGTAGCCACATCAAGCCAAACGTGTGGTGTATTAGGAATATGTGGCATCTGTGGGTGAACGATTATCAAGCAGATTCCCGCAGATAAAAGGCCCCAACCTGTAACGACTAAGCTTGAAACGCGTTTTAAAACGCCGATCGGAATCAAGGTATTAGTTGCTACACCAACGGCTGAGAGCAAGCCCCAGAATAAAACGCTTGGCGTAATGGCAAAGTGATTAAAACGACCGTGTGTCGCAAGCAAAACAACCCCAATAAAGGCACAGATCGCTGCAATCACATCAATCCGGCGCATTACTTGTTTATGCGTAAAGGCTAAATATGCCATTACGAAAAATGGACCGATGAACTGTAAAATTGTGGCAATTGAAGCGTTAGATTGTTGCACAACGATAAAGTAAAATAATTGCACGGGTAATAAACCAAAAATACCGTAAGCAATAATTACCCAAGCATCATGTTTATTCTTCATCGTAGCGATTGGCTTTTGCTTTAAGAATCCAGCTACGATCAACAAGATAATACCAGATGTGACCATTCTGATTTGTGAAAGCCACATTGGCGTGATGGACGGACTCGTATTAAATAAGCTCTTGGCAAATAAACCTGAGATTCCCCACATAACACAGGCTAGGGCAGCCAAGAATGCCCAAAGACGACGTTGTTTTTGTGTAACCATTCTTCTTAAACCTCAACTATACTAAACTAGCAACCTATATCATAACAAAAACGGACTAGCTTGAACTAGTCCGTTAATTTTTTATTCATTTTAAATTTTTACAGTTTAGCTTGTAAGGAAAGCACGATTGCACTAACACTACCAATAATTCCTATAATGACAGGAACCAACATCTCATGCTGGATAAGTAAAACTGCGAGTAAAAATACTATTGCTAAAATCGCAGAAACACGCATCGTCTTTTTATTTGCAAGAATAATAGCAATAAAGACTATTGCTAGCAAGATTACACAAGTAAAATCGCCGTAAAGTGACGCATTCTCAAGCGCCGTCGCGTGTTGGATTTTTAATGGTGCATTCAAAATATCGTCCCAGAGTTTACGTCCAAATGCAATATCTGCTGCTACATTTACCCAGAAAGTAACTATTTCGAAAAATCTGATAAAGAATAAACGATTAAGACGAATGCTAGTAATCGTTTCCCATAATGTATCACGCTTTTTAAAGCTGACAGCTGAATCACCTTTATCGAAGATCCAACCGACTAATAAATAAATGAAAATTGCTATCCCTTGAAATACTACTAAATGCATGAAAACAGAAAAGTTAAAAACTAGTGTCAACATCAGAATTACTACATAAACGAATTCTGAGATCAACAATATTCTCTTCCATTTACGACTATGTAACCAATGATTAAGCTCTTGCTTGTTCATGTGGTCGTCCATTTGCCCATTCATATTCTCACCCTTTTTTAATCATTTGTCTAATTTAACTAGAATTATATTCCTTCTTTTCGATTTGTCCATCATTTTTTCTAAAAAATAAAAAGGCGTAAAATCCCTATATTTTCGCCTTTTATACGTGTTATTTTCAACTATATATACATTTTTAATGACTTAATTTAATTATTTAAATCCAGATATATACATCTGATAGCTCGATACTTATTCTCATTTTGTTCTAATTGTGTTTCTTAAACAAATACATAGCTATATTTTCTAAAAAATTTCTTCATCTTCATTATCTAAATTGAAGAAAATTACATTAGGTGCTGGTGTAGTCTTTCCAGTTCGTTTATCATACTTGCCGCCAAAATATTCATAACGAAATTTCCCTTTACCAAATGGATCTTCACGGCATAAAAACACAACATAAGCTGCCTTGAATTCTTCTTCAGGGCAATCCAATCTACCGAAGATAATTTCTTCTTGATAGCCATTAGCCACTTCAAGAATGTTTTCACCTGCTCGTTGTGAACCTACTTGGATTATCAAACCATACTTGCTGCGTTTTGCATCCCGTGCGATTACGTGAACCACTGCTCGTTCTCCCAAAGCATTTCCGTTCACGTCATCAAGCGATTGCACTTCTTTGATATCAAGCTCTGGAAACAATCGCTGCACCGCAGAAAGTAATTTATCATTATACTTCTTCAAAATTCCAGCGGTTAAATGGTCCACCATCTCTGCCGACAGTTCGTTGTTTAACATAATAAAACCTCATTCCAAAAAAATCAATGTCATTAAGTTAAGACATTGACAAATTGAAAAGAGTCGAATCGTTGTGATTCGGCTCTTTTTTTGCATAAAATAAAGGCGAAAAGAACCTACCTTTTCGCCCTCTGATTAAATTATTAAACCT
>NZ_PCYT01000065.1:0-8029 GCF_002553735.1 Lactobacillus sp. UMNPBX17 | reverse complement strand
AAAAAAGCTGACTGCTAGGTCAGCTTGGCCCTATCCATCCCCGCATTAAAATACGGGGATTTTCGGGCGTTTTTCATTAAAACCGGTAACTCTCTGTCCGCAATTAATTTACCAATTTTAGTTTCCGCACATTTTTGATATTCTTTTTCAGCATCCCGATAACTCAACCTTAAAGTCGACAAATGAAAATCTTCTATTTCATCCTTAGTTAAATGTTTTTCACCAAAAGAAGTGACTTTGCAAAGATAATAATTATTAATATTATGGCGATGAATCAAATTATAGTAGTCACTAACTATACCGATTTTATGCATAATCTCAACTTCAGCACCTAATTCTTCTTTAAGCTCTCGCTTTAGCGCTGTTTCTAAATCTTCACCAGCTTCAACGCCACCACCTGAAGTTTCAATTAGCGTTGCCTTACCAAAGTCGTCATCACGTTTAGCTCTAACAAAATAATAATTTTCCTGGTCATCAAACACGATAGCTCGCACTATTTTACGATCATGATCAATATATTCTAATGGCCATTCAGTGTCTTTCAATTGGAGGTTTAATTCTTTCATAACTTTTTCTTTCTAAAAAAAAATAAAGCTCAGCCAAAGCTGAGTTTTATTTTAATTGATAATCAATGATTATTCTTCGTTCAATGATGAACGGTCGAATGAAGCATCCTTAAGTTCGTCATCGATAGTCTTAGTACCCATCCAAGAAATCATTTCCTTCATCTTGGCAGTAATTGCTTCTGCACCTGGCAATAACAACTTACGTGGGTCATAACCCTTAGCCTTCTTGTCAAGGTCCTTCTTGTCTTCGATGTACTTACGAGTAGCTTCTTGGAATGCTAATTGGAATTCAGTGTTGATGTTGATCTTAGCAATACCAAGTTGGATAGCCTTCTTAACTTGGTCTTCAGGAATACCTGAACCACCGTGAAGTACAAGTGGAGTGTCAGGAACAGCTTCAGCAATTTCCTTAAGACGGTCGAAGTTCAAGCCCTTCCAGTCTGCTGGGTAAACACCGTGGATGTTACCAATACCACAAGCAAGCTTGTCAACGCCAGCTGCAACGAACTTCTTAGCATCTTCAACAGAAGCTAATTCACCGCCGCCTTGGTTTTCACCAATCTTACCGATTTCAGCTTCAACTGAAATACCACGTTCATGAGCTAACTTGATGATTTCCTTAGTCTTAGCCAAGTTTTCATCAGTTGGAAGTGCGTGACCATCAAACATAACTGATGAGTAACCAAGAGCAATACATTCCTTAGCTGATTCAAAGTCACCGTGGTCCAAGTTCAAGATAACTGGAACTGAGATGTTCATTGAATCCATTTGGTCAGCTACCATGTCCTTAACGAACTTGTAACCACCCATGTACTTAGCAGCACCAGTTGATACTTGGATCAACAATGGAGTTCTAGTTTCTTCAGCAGCACGTAATTCTGCACGAGTCCATTCCAAGTTGTTAGTGTTGTAAGCACCTACAGCGTAATGGTTCTTACGAGCATCTTTAAAGATTTGATTACCGTTGTCAAAATAAGCCATTAAAAAATACCTCCTAAATATCTTACATGCATATTGTACCCTAATTCTGGGATTATGAACAATCTTTCGCAAAATGTAAGCGTTATTTTTTAATTTTCATAATTTTTCAGTTACATTTCCTTAGGAGCATTGACACCCAAGAGGCTAAGTGCTTCAGTCAAAACGATTGAAGTAGCTTGAACTAAGGCAAGACGAGCACCAAGTTTATCATCTTTAGTTAAGATCTTCACGTTTGCATAGTACTTGTTAAATTTCTTAGCTAAATTTAAGGCAAACTTAGCAATTACTGATGGTTCAAACCTTTCAGCGCTTCTTGCAATGATTCTTGGGAAATCAGCCAAATCTTTTGCTACGGCAAAAGCCCACTCATCATCTAAGGCAAAATCGTTTTCGCTAGGCTTTTCGCCCATTGCTGCAGCCTTACGCAAGACACTTTGTGCCCGAGCGTTAGTATATTGAACATAAGGACCAGTATCGCCTTCAAAACGCACAACTTCTTCTAGGTCAAAGTCAAAGTTGTCTAAACGATCATTCTTCAAATCGTGGAAAATAACCGCACCTACACCAACATCATGAGCAACTTGATCTTGATCAGCTAAATCTGGGTTCTTTTCTTCAATTTGTTTCTTAGCAAGTGAAACAGCATCCTTTAATACTTGGTCAAGGAAGACAACATTGCCTTTTCTAGTAGATAACTTCTTACCGCCTTGAGTAATCAAACCAAATGGAATGTGGTGAATTTCATCTGACCAGTCATACCCCATCTTCTTAAGAACAGTCTTAAGTTCTACAAAGTGTTGTGCTTGTTCGTTACCAACCACATAGAGCATCTTAACGAAGTTGTATTCCTTCATTCTCCATTCAGCCGCAGCTAAATCACGTGTTAAGTAAATTGAAGTACCGTCGGACTTAACGATAATTGCTGGGTTTTCATCCGGGCCCATATCCACAACTTGAGCACCACGTGATTCATGAAGCAAACCTTTTTCCTTCAATTCATCGATTACTGGTTGCATCTTATCGTTGAAGAAAGCTTCACCGTTGTATGAATCAAAGCTTACGCCCAATTCCTTGTAGATGCGCTTGAAGTCTTCAAGAGAAACTTCACGGAACCATTTCCACAATTTAACTGCTTCTGGATCACCGTCTTCAAGCTTCTTGAACCATTCACGACCTTCATCATCAAGTTCAGGATTATCTTCAGCTTCTTTGTGGAAACGAACGTAGTAGTGGAAAAGATTCATAATTGGATCTTTCTTAACGTCTTCTTCATTACCCCAATGCTTATAAGCAGCAATCAACTTACCAAATTGAGTACCATAGTCACCAAGGTAGTTAATCTTAATTGGAGTGTAACCAACCTTTTCCATAGTCTTAGCAATTGAATTACCAATTACTGTTGAACGAAGGTGACCCATTGACATTGGCTTAGCAATGTTAGGTGAAGACATATCAATTGGTACATTACCTTCGCCTAATTTTTGATCACCGTAATGTTCTTTTTCAGATAAAACATCCTTCAAGGTTGAAGAAACAAGCTTTTCATGATCAATAGCAAAGTTTACGTAAGGTCCAACTGCTTTGATGCTAGCAAAATTGTCACTACTTAAGTTTTCTGCAATATCTTGTGCAATCATTGCAGGGTTCTTGTGCAAAGTCTTAGCCAAAATAAATGCTGGGAAAGCATAATCACCCATCTTAGCATTTTTTGGACGTTCAATTAAGGCTGCAATTTTTTCTTTTGGTAAATCAACTTGGCTAGCAACTAAGTCAACAACTTCATTCTTAAAGTCCATATTTTCCTCTTTTCTAAACAAAAAAGCCTCTTCCTATCCTAGATAGAAAGAGACGAGCATTAACCCGCGGTACCACTCAAATTGACACAAAGTATCCGCTTATTTAAAATCATTATTTATTCGGTTAGACACGCCTTCGTTATTCCTTAATACCCATCTTCCACCAACATAGGCTCGCTTAAAAAAGGAAATAATTACTACTTCTAACTTACTAGCAAAGATGATTATAGCAGGAAAGAATGGTGCTGGCTACTAATTTAAGTAAAAAACTATTCTTGTTCTGCTTCTAGCATCAACTTTTTTAACTCAGCTTCACTAAAATCTTTGCCATAGTCTTTGATCAATTTAGACATAATCCAATCATCAGACTGATCAAGTTCGCGCACATTTTGAACGAATTTTTTTACACCTATTCTTTGAGCTTCCAGTTTACCTTCTAATTTTCCTTCTACTATGCCTTCCCTTCCTCACGTCCTTCTTTACGGCCTTGTCGACGGCCTTCTTTTCTAGCTTCTGCCCTTTCATCAGCCAATAGTACGTCTAAGCTCATTTTGGCATCCCTCCACTCTGTACTTCTAATGTAATCTAAACGTTCCCGATCAATCTTCTTAATAAAATTGCTACTATCTTTAGTCAATCCATATTTAATATAATTTAAAAAATCTTTTAGTTCTGACTTAATCTTACCTTTATAGCCCCTGGCATTAATCGAAATCCAATGTGTTTTCGTATTAGCTTGCGAATCAGGATTATCTTTATCTAAAAGAAACGCACCTTCATAAATATATTTTCCTTCACCGAATGGATCAAATGGGTAAATGAAAATAATATACGTTTCCCCAATTTGATCAAGATCTTCGCCAGGCCTCAATGAATCCTGATCTGCTATGGATTGATAATAGCGAAATCTAATGCCAGGCCATTTTTGCTTGGTCGTTTGCATTTCCACATCAAAGATTTTTCCATCCTTATTCTTTGCCCACAGATCCATGATGACATTCTTCTCTAGCAATTTCTTGTTTAACTGCTTCTGAGGTGTAACTTCGACTTCAGTTATCCCCAAATCTGGAAGAATACTCTGCAATAAATGCAAGCAATTCTCTGGTTTGCTAAAAACATGTCCAAAGATGGGATCACGAGTGATCGTTTATTCACTAACTAAAAAAGGCGCTCTCCAGTTAGAAAATTGGATAAAGCAACCTATCACAGAATTAGCTGTTAGTCATGATCTCTTTTCACTTAAATTATTTTTTATCAATGATCAAAATGATCCACGGATTGCGGAATTAATTGACGAAGAAAAAGCATTAATCAAATCACAATTGCAGCACCTATATGCACGCAAGAAATTACTATTCAGTGATCAAAAAAATATTAAAAAGAATTATGGTCATTATTTGATCTTAACGCGAGCTATCTCACGCAACGAAGGACAACTCGAATGGCTTAACTCACTATGAAAATAAGCGCTACTCAAAACTGAGTAACGCTTTTTCTGCATTAACGATCTTTAATTACAACCTTAGTGCCATCAGGAATATTGTCCATTAGCCACTTGGAATCTGGCACACTAAGTCGAATACAACCATGAGATCCCTGAGTTCTGCCCAATTTAGCAGCTTCCTTCATATTGTAGTTACCATCAGCTTTAGTTGGCACAGAGTGGAACAAGTAAACATTATCTGGACTCCAACTTGTCCAATTATTTGCCCCTTCATTTAATTCATAATTAAAGAAACTATCACCTCGGCCAGCTTGGATGGTATAAGTTCCTGTTGGAGTAAGTGACTTACCTTTTTTATAAATACCACCACTTGACAACATGGTATAGATTACCTTGCCTTTTCTAAGCAAATAGGTACGGTTACCTTCAAGTGATACTCTTAAAGTTAAATCTTTTTCAGTAGGACTAAGCTTAGGGTGCTTTTTAGTTTCACTCTTTCTATTCCAAGTCCCGGCTTTTCTAAGATCCTTTGGATCTTTATATGGACGCAAAATATCACTATCTACTTTAGAATTTTTCTTTTTAGTTTTATTCTTCTTTTGTTTAGCGACTTTTTGAGTAGAAACCGCTTCTTGAGAAACGTCAGACTTAGGTGCACAAGCCTTAGCTAAACCAATAATAGCTCCGAATGCGATTACAATACTAGCAACACCAATAACAATATTTTTCTTCATAAATATAGCAATCTTCTTTAATTAATAGTTTTAGTTTTATTGAAATATGCTACGCGTATTCATAGCATGATGTTAAAAAACATCCCTAATAATGGGGATGTCTTTTATGACTATATAAGATTTTAACATGTTTAGTCTAATTCGGAATATTTTTTCATTAATTTAGGCAATACTTTAGAAATTTTGGTTGGTCTAACTACATAATCATCTTTATTGATTAAATCACCAGCTAAAGAATGAATATAAACAGCTGCTAAAACTGTATCGACGCTTGGACCAAATTGTGCAACAAAACCACCGATGATTCCAGCCAAAGTGTCACCCATGCCGCCAGTAGCCATGCCAGGATTACCGATTGGATTAACAAAGAATTGACCTGTACCATCATAAACATGTGTATGATTAGATTTTAAAACCAGCATTGCATTACTATCCGGAATTAACTGATTAAGAGCATCTACATTAGCACTATCTGTTTGAAATGGGATACGAATTTGACTTAATCTTTGCCATTCCATTTGATGTGGCGTCAAAATCAAGTGCCCAGCATTAGCAGGCAATAATGTTTTGTCTTCACTAATTAAATCTAATGCACTAGCATCCAAAACCACGGTTTGACTTTCTGAAGTACATCTTCTTAGAATTACCAAAATTTGTTTAGCTAAATCACCCATCCCAAGTCCAGGACCGCAGACAACTACGTCCACCTTTTTGATTAAATCCGCTAACTTGCTATCGCGCCAGTCAATAAACATCGCTTCTGGCAAACGAGCATGCAAAGCAGATAAATTCATAGGATGTGTTGCAGTAGCTACTAACCCAGCACCAGCATTTATAGCACCTTCAGTAGACATAATAATTGCGCCGCCATAGTTGTCACTACCGCCAATTAAAAGCACGCGACCATATTTTCCTTTGTAGCTGTCACTTGCTCTTTTTTTGATAACTTTCTTTAAAATGTCTTCAGTTATTTCCGTCATTTTATCTGCCCCCGAAAAGCATCCGCCAAATTCTTACAAAGAAATTAACCTTACCATTTGCGGCAAGTGCCTTAGCTTTTACATTCATTCCATTAGGATTTGATAATGAAACAATCTTTTCATTGCCAGACTTAAATTGATAATTGCCTACTACTTGATCTTTAGTAATTGGTGCCTCAACTGTTTGCTTGTTTAACTTAGCTACTAAGGTTTTACCATCAGCAGGATCCCAAATTGTTGTCTTTTCTTTAAGACCCAAATTAGTAGTGGCATTATCTCCATCAGTTACCTTGATGTTTTTAGCACCAGCCATTTGACTACCTGCGTTAAAAGTTACTGGACGATACTTAGTAAAGACATAGTTCATTAACTTCTTAGTTTGCATAAAACGTGCAGGGTCAGTACCATCCTTGTGACGCGCACCCATGACTACAGTAATTAAACGTGCACCTGCATGATTGATAGTACCAATAAAGCAAGCACCTGCGGCATCAGTAGTACCCGTCTTTAAACCATCGACTGGATAAGCTTTATCATATTGTGAAAGACCCTTGAGCATCCAGTTAAAGTTAGCCATCTTAGTAGTATGACCTTGGTCTTTGAAGTCTAAATGAGCTAATTTAGTAGTTTCTAATACTTCAGGAAAATCTTTGATTAAGTTTTGACCTACAATTGCCATGTCCTTAGCTGACATAGAATTTTCAGCATTTTTACTTACACCAGGATATGCATCCTTGCCTACATTGCCATTTGGCAAACCACAAGCAGTGTAAATTTTGGCATCTTTAATACCCCACTTCTTCACTTGTGCACGCATTTGATCGATAAATGCCTTTTGTGAACCAGCGATAGTTTGTCCTAAAAGCATGGCAGCACCATTAGCTGATTCGATCAAAGTTGCTTGATAAAGTTGCTTAATAGTATAAGAATGTCCCATCTTAAGAGGTACATTTGAATACTCAGCATTATTAGCCACCTTCACAATAGAAGCGGTTGGCTTAACTTTTTGATCCCAAGATAGTTTTTGATTCTTAATTGCATTTAAAGTTAAGTAAACTGTCACAAGTTTAGTCATAGAAGCAATTGGCAAAGTCTTATCTGCATTTTTTGCATACAAAACCTGGCCACTGTTACTATCAATGGCAATTGCTGACTTGACATCTAATTTAACTTGATCCGTTTGATAATTAGCCACATCCGCCTTAACAGGTGCTGAAAATGTTGCACCACACGATACTAACGAAATAAGAGCAACGAGGCTAATAACAGCTCGTTTTATCTTTTTACTAAAAAACATGAAACCCGTCCTTTTGAATAATAAAGTATATTTATGCTTACATTTTACCAAATATTTGGTATTATTATTCATGTACATGAGAAAAATGCCCGCTTGGCGGAATTGGCAGACGCGCAGCGTTCAGGTCGCTGTTCAGGTGACTGAGTGAAGGTTCGAATCCTTTAGCGGGCATAAGTAAGTGTCTGGGAAAAAACTAATTCCTAAGACATGAAAAAAGAACGATGATTTCCT
>NZ_PCYT01000064.1:0-8048 GCF_002553735.1 Lactobacillus sp. UMNPBX17 | reverse complement strand
TATTTGCCGGACAAGTAGTCCGCATTGCTTAGTTTGCTTTTGTGCATGGTGCGGCGTAGTGCCGCGCGGTTGTAGACAGGAAGGCTCCTCAATAGCCTTAAGTAAGCCAATCGCTCACTATCCCATCCTTCTAATAAAAGTGGGCGATTGGCTTACTCGCTATTGAGGAGACTTCCCATGTGGTCGTTGCCAAAGCGAAGCCGCACCATGCACAAAAGCCTTATATCCTTGAAATAACAAAAAATGCACCTGTATCTGGTGCATTTTTGTGTTCCATGAAAGATATAAGGGTATCAGGAATAGCCCTCCGCAATGCCGTGTCTGCCCTGCGCCGGTCGAGCCACGCCTGCGGACGCGTCTCTCCTTATCGGCTCGGTCAGCCAGTCAAAGCTACAGGCTATTCCTGATACCTAAATTGCACTACTCATTAAAATAGCAATTTTAATGATAGCTGGTATTAACCCGCATTTTTACGACATTTTTACCAGGACCATGTTTTTTACTTTGTGAAATAAAACCGTACACAATTCAAAAAGCCCATAAATTAGGCTTTTTATTTTTGCATATTTACAAAATTCACAAACTTTCCAGGTAACAAAAAAAGCGGTCAGTTGACCGCCGTCCTTAGACATGTCCTTACTCACGCAAGAACATTTCCTCAATCCTATAATTATTATAACATGGTAAAATAAATTTGGCATGTCTATGCCCCTACATCGCTGTAAAAAGCTAGAAAGGAGCAATATCATGCAAGAAGTAATTTTCTCAATCCTAACTATTCTGTTTTTGCACGAACTTCACTTAGTCCTACATGAACTAAATGAAATGCTTAAGCGTTAAAAGTAATGCATTAACAGACCAAAGCCGTCCTTCGGGGCGGCTTTTTTGGTAGCAAAAAGGCGATAGAATCGCACAAACGTGGGTTCCATCGCCTTTGGTAATTTGGTATAATATACCTAAATCAATAAAAAAAGCACTTACAGAATTGGTAGTTCGGGCAGGTGCTTTGATTAATATTTCGTTTGATAATATTATACAACAAGTTTTCCCTTGGTCAAAGGGCAAACTCTATTTAATGCAACACGAATAATTAATTAAAGCCCCTGCAAGTGCTTCACACACAGAAAGGGGCTTTTAAAATGCCAAAAAAGAATTATTACAATGTCAATCAAGAATATGCTGAGAAGTTTTACCAGCTTCCTATGGTCTTCTTTACCAATGAAAAGTATAAGCCACTGAAATTAGAAACTAAGGTGGCATACGCAATCCTTAAAGATCGTTTCTCCTACTCCGTTAAAAACAATTGGGTTGACGACAATGGCAATATTTACTTCATCTTCACTAACCAAGAGTTAATGAACATGCTTAATTGCGCTAAGGAAAAAGTAGTTAAGATCAAAAAGGAACTAGAAAAAGCAAATTTACTTGAGCAAAAAAGAATTGGATTGAATCAACCTAATAGATTATATTTGCTCCGACCAGAAGTAAATGCCGACGATGTGTACCTAATTTCACACCACAATGACCCCTCAGCCCTACAGCCACAAGGAAGTTCGATTTTCGAACTTCCAGACCACAAGGCCTCAGCCCTACAGCCACAAGGAAGTTCGATTTTCGAACTTCCGGAAAACGGGGCCTCAGCCCTACAGCCACAAGGAAGTTCGAAAATCGAACCCTATCTATACTATACTTCTTCTGAAGATACAATTAAGACACAGGAAAATACTCAATTAGATTTCTCCCCAAGTAATTACACTCCTGCAGAAATCGATGCACAAAATAAAGACTTAGTAAAAAATGCTGCTAACTACTACACTCAAACTGATACAAAAGACACAGTTATCTTTAACCAAGATACTTATAAACTGTTAAGTATGTGGGTTAAAACTCCTAAAGATTTGGCTAGAATAACTGGCATCGTTCTTAATGCTAAGAACAGTGTTGTTAAGGAGTTAAAAAAGCAAAATATAAAATATGCTGAAGCTGTTTTGAATATTGATGGTAATCGTAAGTTAAGTTCAAGTGATATTCAGTTCCTCAATGAAATGGGAATCGAGCCTCATAAACTACAAAAAGAAATCAGCAATACGATGAGACGGGTACTTAATCGGACGCGAAGAATATATGACGAAGGTAAAAAAGTTAATATCGAAAATTACATCTTTGGAGCTTATAAGAATATGTTCCAGAATTACGCGGATGAAATTCTAGAAAAAAGAGAAGCTATCAGCAATTAATATATGCGTGCATCAATGCGCACTAGTGCAAACAAAAGGAGAAAATTATGTCTAAAAAATTCTACACAGTCGCTGATATTGCAAAGTCTACAGGCTATAATCGTTCAACAATTACTCGTTGGCTGGCTAAGCATAAAATTAAAAATGCACAGATGAAAGGTAATGCACCTTTATACTCTGCACAAGTGTTAGAAGACTTTAAGAAAGCCCATGATAATAGGGATACTAAGCCAGATGCAAAGGAAGCTTTGATGCAGGAAAAAAATGCGCGCATTAAGGCACTATCTGAAGAAGTGGAATTCTTAAAATCACAGCTGGCTATTAAAGATCAACAGATAGATACAGCTAATAGATTAGCTGACCAGGCACAGAAATTAAATCTCGCTGATAAACCACAACTAATGCATAAAGACAGTGATGAGACGAGCTCTGAGAAGTTAGATTCAGATAAAAAGACTGATAAACACTGGTATAGTTGGATTTTTAGATAGATTAACTAAAAATGATAAAAAAATGTGTATTAACTATTGATATTTAATGCTAATTTTATAAAATGATAAACAAATTGAAACAAGCCTATTCTGGAATAAAGCAATAGGTATTATTATTTTTTGTAAACATTTAGTATGTTTGCGTTTTATAAGGAGTGAGAATAATGAAATTGAAAAAGGTTGTATTCACGTCATTAGTAACGCTTCTGTTAAGTGTTCCCACTGCTGAAGTAGTTTCAAATAGTGTGCAAGCTGCCGAAGTGACATCTTCTTCGACTCAAACGGCTTCTGATAGCAGTACACAGACTTTTCAAGTACCAACCAATGGTATTTCTTTTCAGAATGAACAATCATTAAATGAATCAAAAATTGGTTGGGGAAAAGGTGCTAAGGTTGCAGTTAAAGCAGTATTAAAAAATCGAAATAAATTAGTTAGTGCCGTAGGAAAAGTGGCAGGAAGAAAAGCTGCTGTAGAAGTTGGAAATGTTCTCAATAAAGTTACTCCCACGCTAAGAAAACTTTCAAGATGGGAAGATTTATCATTTAAGGCAGTTCAAGATCAAATTGCTAGTGCATTAATCGCATCACATGTTAACCCAAGTACCGCTAGAACATTAGCATATTGGATTAGATTAGGTCTGGAGTTGTTGGTCTAAAATGCATGAATCTGATGAATTAACATATACACTGTATTTGATGAGATCCGTTTTGCGTGATTGTATTGATAAACTGGATTTCCCACCTAATAGAGAAGCATTTCTCTTGTACTATGGGATTTCTTCAAAACAATCTGATGAAATTGACAAGCTATTTTTGGATATTCTCAGACAGAAGGACAAAATTAGTTTTACAGATTTCAAACAGATACTGAATGAAAAATTGGATACTGATTTTGACTCTCAGATTGTTAAAGCAATGTTGCAGGCATATAAAGATTATCAGCCATTGGCTATTTCAAAAATTATTGAGTAATACAATTCTATTTAATTATGGCTTTGCACAAAGCATAACTATTTGTTATAATAAAACCACATCAAGAAAGACATAAATTTAAGAAAAGAAACTAAGCAATGATGTATCGCGAAGAAAGTAATCGCAGAGAAAGCATCATTGCTTTTTTTGATGCTTTCGCAAGTAATTTTCGAGTTTCACACTCTCGACCTTTAACAGAAATCAATCTAAGAAAAAGGAGTGACTAAAATGGCACAAACCGCAGAATTAGTAGACAGAAAAGCTAAATTTGTGATGGGAACTAAGCTTGCTAAGGGCGGCCAGTATAACTTTACCCTTCAAAATTTGAAGGATGGAGCAACACCAGATGCAATTTATGCAGTAAGCGAAGCTTTAACAGATGTTTTTGACGCATCATGTGATGAAATCTATGCAGTAGACAACTCACGTGTTGTCCCACAAGCTTAATCATAGAAAGGAGAATAGACCATGAAGAAGGTTTTAAAATTAAAGTTTAAGACTGCAGAAGACAAAACTAGCATGATCACTGTTAGATATCCTAAGCAGGATCTTTCAGCTGAAACTGTTAAGTCTGCTATGCAAAAGATCGTTGATGCCGCAGCCTTTGAAAAAGACGGCGTAGCTATCTACGCTAAGGTTGTTGGTGCTGAGTACTACACCACTCAAACTGACGATATCTTTGCATCAGATGCAAAAGCTGAATAATGCTTAAGGGAAGGGATTTGGTTCCCTTCCCGTTTTTTGTAAGGAGAGAAAATGAAGGACTATCTAAATTTAGTAGGATATGCTCAGCCCATATATCGTAAATGTGAGCTTTGCAGTCGGGTTAAGGATGTCAGCTACCGCTTGGATGTTAAAAACGCTGAGAGCTCAAATATGCTGGTCGGATCGCTCGATTTATGCAAGGTTTGTGCTTCAAACATGGGTGAGATTATCCGGAAAGGATAAGATATGGACATTTTTAAGATGATTATGGATCAAGCTGCTGGGGTGGCAATCGCAATTTTGCTGATAATGCGCATAGAAACTAAGCTGGATGGGCTTACAAATGCTGTTATCAAGCTATCTGAAGCAATTCGGCCCACTGGCAAAGATTCATTGTAGACACACGACCAATTTCTATATTTACGCAAATGGAAAAAATCGAAGAATTTTTAGAAGATATGCGTGCTGAAGGTCGCGCCGAGGGGACTTTACGAGAATATGAGCGAAGATTGAAAAAGGTAAAAAAAATGGGCATCGACCTAGAAAAGTGTTCACGGGTTTCTACAATCCGTGGAATTTTATCGACAATCCATGTATATTTGGTTTGGTCATATAGCAAAGGGTATATTTCTGAGGTGCCGATCAGACCTGCGGATTACCCTAAAAATGTCAAAGTCAAACGAATCAAACGTTTGACCGACGAAGAACTGAAGATTTTTAAAGCTTACATCGATGGTCTTCAGGAAAATGCGAGAGCCGCCTTTTGGCTCATGTATGGCAGTGGGTGCCGTGTAGGCGAAGCCGCGCATCTTCGGCCAGAAGACATCACTCTGCGCGGAAAAACCGTCTACATCGACATTCACGAAGCCAAGTGGGGCAGCGATAGATGCATACCGATTATCGATCAGACAGCAGCAGAAATAGTTTGGAAGTATCGTGCCGAGCTAGAAGTCGATAATCGCCCGCTTTTTAGAGTATCTAAGCGGACTTTGCAAGGCTATGCCACAAATTTTGCCAAAAAGACCGGCATACCTTTTCACTGTCACCTGCTTAGACATACCTTTGCGGCGCTTTTAACTGAAAAAGGAGTGCCACTGACAACTGTGCAGTATTTGCTTGGACATAAAAGCCTTGGTATGACTGCGCACTATGCTCAGTCTGCACTAGTAGATTTGAGCGATTTAACACCGAAAATTGAATTATAGGAGAAGATTAGAGATGAATGATATTAAGTTACTTGGAAGATTAACAAATGCACCTGAATTAAAGAAAAGTTCCAACGGTCGTGACTATGCTTGGTTTACCGTTGCCGTACCTCGACAAAATAATCGAGATGAGGCGGATTTCATCAGGTGCGTTGCTTTTGACAAGCTAGCAGTTGCGACTGCCCAGCATTGCGGAAAGGGTCGACAGGTCTTGTGTCAAGGTCGTCTCCAAGTTTCTACTTCAATTGACGATGATACCAAGTGTGTCAGATATCATCATACAATCGTGGTATCGACTATTAATTTCTTACATGATCCAAATAGATCCACTGCTATGGAAACCAAAATGGCAGCGTAGTTAACTAAAACTAAAGGGCTGTCAACGGTACCGCAGGACTTGCAAAGTCCGAGGATAAGGAGTTGACAGCTTTTTTCGCTTTAAAGCTATAAACAAGGAAACCAACAAAGTTGGCTTCCTTGCCTAGCGGCGAGCGTGGGGGTTGGGGCTAGCCCCAAGAAAAAGAAGAGTTTCGTACTTAACACCCCCTATTACTAATAGGGGGGTAATAGGGGGGTAATAAATACATGAATGCAGAAAAAAAGGATAGAGACAATGTTAAAAGTACAAATTGACTGGCTAGAGTTTACCGTGCTTAACACTCAATTACCCAAGGTGATTAACACGTTAGATCTTGGTTGGATGGATTTTTCACCGTTGGCCAAGGGAAGATTCGGGTACCATAATCAACTCAAATGGCAAGGTGGCAGTATTTTCGTCATGTTTACCGCCAATTCTGATGTTGTTGACCTGGATACTAAAATCAACCCGCAGAGCGGCATACACGTCATGATTACAGGACAAGGCTGCAGACAATACTCCGCAAAGCATGATCTAATGCACCTTATCCGCGTCCTCTCAGCACATGAACGCGTGAATTTTACGAGAATTGACCTGGCAGTCGATGATTTTGAATCAAAAATAGTCAGTTATGACAAAATTCACGATGCCGCGATCAAAGGGCACTTTACCTCTCGCTGGAGTAAATGGGACGAAGTCACGTCAAGACAAACGTCGACCAATGCATTTTTAGGTAGGACGATGTATTTCGGCTCTCAGGCTTCAGATCTTTTTTGCCGAGTATATGACAAGACGCTAGAGCGTAAGATTAATTCAGATCAGAAAGATATTCCTGAAAAATGGACACGCCTTGAAATGGTTTATCGCAAAGATCGCGCGAAAAAACTGGTAGATCACATGATAAATGGTCATAAATCTCCAGGCTACGTGCTGAGAGGAAGCCTCAAACAGTACTTACGATTTATTTTGCCGATAGCTGATCGAAATCAAGCCAGATGGCCCACGGCTCCTTGGTGGAGTGAACTTTTATCAAATGTCGAAAAACTACAGCTCACAATTGAAAAAGAAGATAAAACAATCGAAGACATGATTTCTTGGGTCGACCGTCAAATTTCTCCAACGCTTTCAGCTATTTTAGAGGCTCATGAGGGTGATTTAGCCTGGTTTAGATCAATTCTAGTCGAAGGCTCAAAAAGGCTCTCACAGAAGCATAAAGACGCAATTACACAATTTTTACAAAAGGAAGGAACTCCAGCATAATGTCACAAATGACTACTACAATTCAAACTCCACCAAGAACAGTAACTACCCAAAATTACCCTAGAATGGCTTATTGTTCAGCTATTACCACATCAACCCCTGAACACTATGAACGCTTGAAAATGCTTGGTATTAATACAGTAAGTGTGTGCTTGCACGTTTCAGGATTTGAGTATCATAAATTTGCAACCATTCATACTGACCTAGCGCGTAAGGCAGAGATGACCACACATGCTTTTATGATTACTGACCTTCATGAGCATATTGATGATGTCATTGCTTTTACCAAGCGTTTGGTAAAGCTCTATTACACCAGTAAGAGCAAAATTACCCTTTTGATAAACAGCGATAGATTCTGCAAGAATCGTGAAGAACGGATTATCGAAATGATCGATTTACTCTCTCGTTACCACGACCGCTCCTGCATTGATCTAGCCTTCTTCAAGCGTGACCTAGATGATGGCTTGTATGATCTGTCTAAACTGCCGAAAATGATTAATTTAACCATTATTAATTGCGGTGCCAAGGCTTCAGGCGTCCCGGAAGCTGGCACATGGGTTTATACTGATGAAGTGGAGGGCGATGTACAGTATCTGGCCTATGATTATTACGGCTACTATACTGACGACAGCGGCTATCAGCTTTCCTTGGTCGACTTTGACTATGTGGCACAACCTGGTGATACCTGGTACTCAATTGCATGCAGACATGGCATGCCTGTAGTTGATTTGCTCGCACTCAATCGGGCGATAGCAGAAGATCGCATATTTGCCGGACAAGTAGTCCGCATTGCTTAGTTTGCTTTTGTGCATGGTGCGGC
>NZ_PCYT01000063.1:0-8173 GCF_002553735.1 Lactobacillus sp. UMNPBX17 | reverse complement strand
AATGGACTTTTTTTAATATTTGAACGAAGTGTTCAATTTGATTTTACAATCCGCCAATTTATTATTTTATCAAAATGTGTTAAATCAATACATTTGTAGCCATCATTTAAAAAGCTCCATTTTTAAACATAGTATAATATCTATAAATCATGAAAGTCGTTACATTCAAGAATTTTTATCTCTATAATTCAATATTGGTTGAAAGGCAATCTAACTCAAAAATGAATATTATTTTTTCGGATCTTGATGGCACATTATTAAATAGTCAGCATAAAGTATCTATTCCCACAATTGCAGCTATTCAAAACAGACTCACTAAAGGTGACATATTTATTCCAGTGTCTGCCAGAATGCCTCTAGCAATCACTAAAGTTACAGATCCAATCAGTTCAGAATTGCCATTAATATCTTATAACGGTGCATTAATCATTAATAAAGATAAAACTGTAGCATATTCTTGTTCTTTAGATAATGCTACAGTCAAAAGAATTATTAAAATTGTAAAATCTAACTATCCGCAATTAGTGATAAATGTTTATTGCAACTATGACCTATGGTTGACCGAAAATATTCATAATTACTGGACAGAAAAAGAAATGAAAGCTGTTAATTGCATACCCAAAATAGTGGATCTTTCCAATTTTTCTTTTAACTCACCTATATATAAGCTTTTAATTCAAGGTCCTAAAGAAGTTAAACTTGAACTAAAGAAACGTTTAGAAAGCAGTATCAATAATATTAATATTGTCAATTACGGAGAGATTACTAACTCTTCTAGCAATAAGGGGTATGCAGTAAAACAAATAATAGAAAAGTATAAGGCTACTTCTATTCAAAGTTGGGCTTTTGGTGATAGTGAGAATGATATTACTATGCTTAACTCTGTTGAAAATCCGTATGTAATGGGAAATACATCCCCATCTATAAAAAAGCTATTCCATAATCACACCTTAACAAATGATAATAATGGGATAGCTTTCGTATTAAATCAAATTAACGATTAACTTTCTTAATTAGCATAAACACAGTTGCCATTACAGAGCATATCAATAAAATAATTCCCGAGAAGCAAATTAACGTACCAGCATCATTGGTACCAATAAGATTACCAATCAAATCATTTAAATATGGATTCATAAAGCATCCAATGTTCACACCAATTATTAATACTGTATTTATCAAGGGCTGAGTTTGGTAGTCTCCTATTCCAGCAATTGAATTATATAAATATGAACTTACCCATGAAGCAAAGAAGCCACATAATAATACAATTAAACCAACCAAATATAGTGAATTAACAATATTTACTAAACAAAATAGTATTCCTAAACTTAATAAAGAAATTGAAACTATATAATCACCTAGCCATTTGAAGGCGCGTGAGAATAAGATCCCACTTACAAATCCTATCATTGTGTTTAAAGCTAGTATTTTTGCTGCTTGACTACTATACCCTATTCCCCTGCTTACTATAAATGAAGAGCATTTATATGTAATGGTTAGTTCTGTAATAAAGTAAATACACGCAAAAACTGCAATTATAAATATTTTGGCATTTTTCAATGAACTAAAATATCTTTGAGATCTGTTAGTTACACGATCGTCTGGTACGTATTTTGCAAATAGAATTAACGGAAAAATATTCAACAAATAAATTAAAAATACATAATGCCAACCACATGGAATTAAAATTCCAACTAAAAGAGTAAGAATTGTACTTCCTAACGCCTGAGTAGCACTTTGTAATCCAATCATCTTTGCACGTAATTGGCCTGTATAATATTCAGAAATTAAACTAAAACAAAGAGAGTTAAATACGCCTATACCAATTCCTAAACAAAATCGACTAATTAGTATTAATACATAATTACTGTTAATCAGTGGAAATGTTCCAAAGATCGTCATAATAATTAAGCCAGTAATTACCGTGTTTTTATAGCCATATCTTTTTATTAAAAGCCATGAAAGAAGTAATCCGAATATCAATCCAAAAGTAGGAATAGAAACTAAAACTTCAATATTTGTTAAAGAAACATTTCCGAGCCCTGTTTTAATATTAGGAATAGCTGCTGAGATTGAAAAACCCGATGCACAAAAAAGTGAAATTGATAAAATAGCCAATTTAAAGCTGAGTTTATTAACGTCTGCTTTCATAGTTATGCTTCCTTGTATCAAATACTCAATTTACGAACTAAGCAAGAACAATCAGACCCCGATTTCACTTCTAAGTTACATCCAGCAGAACCATACAAACGCTCGCTAAATGTAGCGATTCCATCATTAACAAATATTTCAACTGAACTAGTATCACAAAGTATCTGTAGCCTTAGCTTAGATTGAGTATTGATCTTTACAAATCTATTTGTACTGTCAGTTCTATTAAGAATGAGGAAATCATCTTTTAGTGTCAATTTAATTTGCTGTTGGCCATATGATATCTTCATCTCAAAATTATTTGTAATTTGTTTGTTAGCAAGATCTATTTCTAGTTGATG
Organism: Lactobacillus sp. UMNPBX17; assembly: GCF_002553735.1. Lineage (NCBI taxonomy): Bacteria > Bacillati > Bacillota > Bacilli > Lactobacillales > Lactobacillaceae > Lactobacillus > Lactobacillus sp. UMNPBX17. The sequence continues at coordinate 5,678 of NZ_PCYT01000063.1, read as the reverse complement.
TGTATCAAATTGCTTCTGAATATGACGGCTTTCTTCCCTAGCTAAAATTTCATCATATAATTTGTTTATTTCTTTAATAGGCCTCTGAATCAATCTATCATTTTGAACCAGCAATTCTCGAGGAAACGTAAGCATACCTGCCCATCCCTCTTCTTGTTCTTTAAATTTTGATTCCCACATATCTAGCCAGCCGAATAAAATTCTTCTGCCATCTGGAGTCAAAAATGTTTGAGTTGCATAAAAATCATGTCCACTATCTAGTTCTTTAAAATCTTTTTCTCTGACCAGCTTTCGGGCATTCCAGTCCATCTGTCCTAGCAGATATCCTGTCTGATAGAGATTCTTAAACTCAGTTTCTTTGGCCTTTATTCCTTGAGGTGAAAAAAGTAAAACATCTTCACCATTTATTCTAAAAATATCAGGGCATTCCCACATATAGCCTTCATCATTTGTACTCTTAGACTGTGCCAATATTGAACAGAATTTCCAATTATACAAATCAGGAGAAGAATACAGTTTTACTTGTCCCATATTTTCTTTATTCTTAGTGCCAACTATTGTATAGTACTTTCCATCTCTTTCGAAAACTTTAGGATCACGAAAATCATGGATATCATTAGTATCATTTACGATAATTGGTTGTGGAAATTTAGAAAAATGGATTCCATCTTCTGAAATAGCCAATTTCTGATTTTCGGTAATCAAGCCATCTTTATTTTCATTGTGGCTAGTGTAAATCAGGAATAAATTATTATCTTTTACAATTGCACTTCCAGAAAAGCAGCCATCTTCAATATCAGGATATAAAGCAATGGGTTCAGTTTTCCAATGAATAAGATCTTTACTTACAACATGTCCCCAATGCATTGGTCCCCATTGACTATCCTTAGGATAATACTGATAAAAAACATGATATTGTCCTTTAAAATAAACTAATCCATTTGGGTCATTCATCCATCCCTTTATAGGAAAAATATGGTACTTAGGTTCAAACATAATAATCCTTTCTCATAAAAAATAGGAGTAGTTCTCGCTACTCCTATGTAAATTACATAATCTTCTGCAACTCATGGATATCGTAATCTACCACGCTTGTTCCATTATGACTGGTTAAGAAAATATTATAATCTTCAGAGGGGCAAAACAAACGTAAACTAAATACTTCTTTACCATCATTTAGGAATATCTCAGCGGAAGATATATCTTGCAAAATTCTTACTTTAACTTTTTTACTCAAATCTAATGAGCAAAATCTTGTGTTACCATATGCTTCTGCAAAAGAAACACCACAATGTGATCTATCAACAATGAACTCATTTTTCTTTTGATTGAAAATAAGACGTAAATGATTAGTATTCTTCTGATCTGCAAAAAGATCAAGAATTAAATAATCAGCTGAAGAACAATCAACATCAATTTTGATATCTCTGGCGTTAACGTTACCAACGTTTACCTTCTCGCAATGTTTAACCGTTACTTTTCCAGTATAGTTGGTTGAATAAATATTTTTTATTTCTCTAATAGGAGATTGGTAAATATGATTATTTTTAACAGTTATCTCTCGAGGAAAGATTAATGAACCGTTGTAATGAAATTTTGTTGTTGGATATTCAATATCAGAGATTCCCATCCATGCCATTAAGATACGTCTATCATCTGGTGATTGCATAGTTTGCATTGCATAAAAGTCAAAGCCTTTATCCAATTCTTGAAAATTCTGACAATCGAACTCACCTGTATCCAAATTAAGTTTTTTACCGATAAAGTAACCATTTTGATATATATTTCTGAAATGATTATCCTTCTCTTTTAAGCCTTGTGGACAAAATTCCAAAATACCATTATCACCAATTTCATAGTAATCTGGACATTCCCACATATAACCTAATGACTGATTGGCTGTTGGTTTTATCTCACCAACAATTTTCCAATTCTTAAGATCCTTGCTTTTTACTAGAAGAGCAGTACCAGTTAAATTCTCTCGTTGTATACCCAATACTGCATAGTAGGTATCATCCTTCTTAAAAATCTTAGGATCTCTAAAGTGACCTGTATAACCTGGCAACGGCCCTTTCATTAATGGCTTAGTCCATTTAACCACTTGATTATCTTTATCCATCATCGCACCAACTTGAAAAGGTACACGGTGCCAATCATCTTCACTTTGAGTATTAACCCAAGTATTACCTGTATACATCAGGAATAACTTATCTTCCACCGGAATAGCACTCCCTGAATACGTCCCGTATCTATCCAGAGGTGTATCACTTTCCATCCCGGCTCCTAAGTTTTCCCAATGTACCAAATCTTTGGAAATTAAATGTTTCCAACCATGTTGAGTATAGTGTGGTGATTGACTAAAAGCCAAAGGAGACCATTGATGAAATAAATGATACTTACCATTGAAATAAGAGAATCCATTCGGATCTCCTATTGCACCACTTTTGCCTTCAATATGATAGTACTGACGATATGGGCTTTGACTAGCTAGTTGGGCCTCTTTTTGTACGATTTTTTGAGGTACATCAGTAAGATGATCCACCATATTTATAAATTCAGCTCTTCTATTAGTCATAATATATGCCTTTCAATTAGTTTAATTGACCGTATTTACTTGCATCTTTTTCTCCAACTTCATCTTCATGTGAAGGTTTGATAAATTTAGACAAAATCAATGAGAAAATGCATCCGAACACTACACCGATAAGGTTAGCTAAGAAGTACATTAAGTAACCATTATGTTCAGGAGCAGCAATAGCTATACCTGTCAAACCAGTGGTACCAAATGAAATAGCATTTAATTTAACAAGGTAAACAAATGCACCGGCGATTGCACCACCAATACAGCCACCAACTAAAGGATACTTCTTTTCAAGGTTAATACCGAAAAGAGCTGGTTCAGAAATACCAAATAAAATTGAGAAGAATGCTGAAATAGAAATTTCTCTAGCTTTCTTATTCTTGTGGTTCAAAATGTAGTAGGCAACAACACCGCCACCTTGACCCATCAAGGCTACTGACATAAGTGGGTTTAAGAAGTCGTGGCCAGTTGAAGCTAACAATTGAGTTTCAACGGCACCAAACATGTTATGCAAACCAGTAATAACAATTAATTGTTGTACACCAGAGAATGCTGCATAACCAAATACACCTAAAGTATTAGCTACCCAAAGTAGAGCATCAGTAATACCTTTTGACAATGCTACACCAACTGGTCCAATAACTAGGAATAAGCCTAATGAGGCAAACAAGATAGTAAGCATAGGTGCTAATACGAACTGAATTACACCTGGCAAGTGCTTTTGGAAGTAGTTATCCAATTTGGCTACTACCCAACCCATGATCAAAGCAACAATGATTTGACCACCGAAGCTAGTCATTGAAACATGCCAGCCAAATACATTGGCAATCATTGGCTTAGCTGCACCAGTGGCAACATCTGACATTGATGGTAATGATGACGACATCATTACGGCACCGATTGCCAAACCTAAAACTGGCCTTCCTCCGTATCTTTTTGTTGCTGAATAACAAACAATTAAAGGCAACATTGCAAAGATACCACCGGCACCTATTCCGATAATTTTACTTACACCTGAAAGGCCCGGCACCATTTGAATAATAGATTGGGATCCAAAAACTTTTTGTGTTAACAGGTTATTAAGACCAATTAAAATACCACCGGCTAAGATACCTGGTAAAATTTCTGTAAATACACCTGTTAAATCATCTAGGAAGTTTTGGAACCATCCTTTTTTCTTCTTAGTATCATTTTCTCCGGCTTCTTTTACAGCTTCAGCATCACCAGAATCACCTGCTGCCGGAATTCCTGTATGCTTAATGAAATAGGCTGTTACTCGATCAACTAAACCTGGTCCAAAAATTATTTGTAACTGCTTATTTGTAGGATTAATATTCACGCCCTTTACTAAAGGCATATTCATCAAAGTTTCTTTATCAACTTTTGATGTATCTTTTAGATTAATACGTAATCTTGTTGCACAGTGAAACGCTTCTATGGCGTTATCTTTTCCGCCGATAGCTGGAATTATGGTATCGGTTATTTGCTTAAAAGTCTTTGTTTCATCAGCCATACTACGTTACCTCCTATATTTATTTCTTTCACATTTCAATTTTATTATGCATCATATAAATCGCTTTCACCATTTGCAATTGTTGCTTTGATATGTAATTATGTTGCTTAGAGGAGAGGAACAATTATGGCATACAGATGGGGATTTAATAATCTTTCATACAACGGACAGTTTTATGTATCATCCGGAGGCTTTGAAAAAGCAAAGCCGACTCACCGCTATGGTCCAATTGGACGTTCTGGATATATGATTCATTGCGTTACCAGTGGACATGGCATTTTTATAAGTGATGGTAAAACTTATCATGTTAAAAAGGGAGACATGTTTTTCATTCAGCCACACAAGACTATAGTAATGAAAGCAGATCAAGACGATCCGTGGAGTTATTATTGGATCAGATTTATTGGAAATCTAGCTTCTAAATATATGGATCGAATTAATTTAACTTATAAAAATCCTATTATGAACGTAAAAGATTTACCGGGTGTTTATGATCGAGTAATAGGCATTGTAGAATATTCAAAAAATAAAGGTCCTAAAGACTTTTACTATCAGGCCAAAGTATTAGAAATTTTAGATCTATTGGAAAAGAAGTATCCTAAAAATACTAACAATAGAAGTCAATTATCTAAAGATGATATTTGTAAAGTGGCTATTCAATATATTAGAAATCATTATGATGAACAAATTTCTGTTCATGATTTGGTATCATATTTAAATATCGATCGTACATATCTTTATCGTATATTCATGAGAAAACATAATATGAGTCCTCAAGAATACATCAATCAATATCGTTTGCAAAAAGCAAGTGAACTATTAAAATCCCCTGAGGGTACCATTGAATCAGTAGCATATTCATCAGGTTTCAAGACATATCAGAGCTTTTTCAAAATGTTTAAAAAGTATTATGCTATCTCTCCACTAGCATTTAGAGAAAAATACGTATTGAAGGATACTGTTTCAGAAATTAAAAAGAAAAATAATCTATAGCAAAAAAGCCCTACCAACCTCAATCAAGGAGATTGCTGGAGCCACCTACACTATCTACGACTTAAACATATAAATTATACCAATAAACATTATGCGATTCATGACAACATAAAAATTCTAGTCTCACATCAACAAGGCTAGAATTTTTCATTAACGCTCAATCTTGACTATCCTCTCTTGCTCTAACTTCCTATAAAAATAAGAAAAGCATCACACACATAAGTGCATGATGCTCAAAAACTGAATCAACTTAGCGCGAATCCTTGTTGACCAACGTCATTAGCGCTGATTCCTTACATATCATTATACATTATTTAATGGTCTTTAGCTTTAATAGGCATCGGAACATGTACAACTTCTACATGACTATCATCGCCATTAATGTATTCACGGTATATTTTCAAAGAGTATAAAATTGTAGATTTTGCCATAATTATTTACCTACTTTACTCTTATTTTCTTAAAGCCTTTAATAAAAAATTTTCGTAAATTGCAATAATAAATTGAACACTTAAGCTGCTTGATAGATATGATCCAATTCTCTTTCAAAAATTTCATCTGGTGTATGATATGCCAATATTTTTCTTGGTA
>NZ_PCYT01000062.1:0-8222 GCF_002553735.1 Lactobacillus sp. UMNPBX17 | reverse complement strand
CTTGGGCTTTTTTAATTATTTATTCAACTTACCGTAAAAAATTATACACTTAGCTAGAATTTTATATAATTTCAAAATTTATTGTGCTAAACTATCCCTAAAGCATCATATCGGTACTCTATTTTTAGATATAGTTGATAGAAAAGAGAACAATTATGTGTACATCTATTATATTTAGTCCAAGGGATCACTACTTTGGCCGCAACCTTGACCTTGAAGTTACTTTTGGACAACAAGTTGTTATTACTCCACGCGACTACGTATTCAAGTTTCGTGACATGCCTAAAATCGATCATCACTATGCAATGGTTGGTATTGCATTAAATGCAGATAGTTACCCATTATACTTTGATGCAGCTAACGAAAAAGGCTTAGGAATGGTCGGTCTTAACTATCCAGATAACGCCATTTACTACGACGTAAAAGAAGGCAAAGACAATATTGCTTCATTCGAATTTATTCCTTGGATCTTAGGCCAAGCAGCTACTGTTGCAGAAGCTAAGAAATTATTATCTACCATCAACATTACCAAGAAGAACTTCAGTGACAAGATGCAAGCATCCCCACTTCACTGGATCATTGCAGATAAAACTGGTGTTTCTATTGTTGTTGAAACTGATGCAGACGGTATGCACGTTTACGATAATCCTGTTGGCTGCTTAACTAACAACCCACAATTCCCTAAGCAATTGTTCAACTTAAACAACTACGCAGATGTTTCTGCCGCAATGCCAAAGAACAACTTCTCAGATCAAGTTAAAATGGACGGCTACAGCCGCGGCTTAGGTTCACGCAATTTGCCAGGTGGTATGGATTCAGAATCCCGTTTTGTCAGAGTAGCCTTCAACAAGTTTAACGCCCCTACTTCCGATTCTGAAGAAGAAAACGTAGACACTTACTTCCATATTCTGCATTCAGTAGAACAACAAAAAGGCCTGGATCAAGTCGGCCCAGATGCTTTTGAGTACACTATTTACTCTGATGGTATCAATTTGGATAAAGGTATCTTCTACTACACTACTTACACTAATAAGCAAATCAACGTAGTTGATATGAATAAAGAAGATTTAGACAGCAGTGATTTAATTACTTACGATATGCTCACTAAAGGTAAATTTAATCATCAAAACTAAAAATTGCGCAAATAATGTTAATTTTGTTTAAAGATTAGCATTATTTTTTCTTTTGCGGTTAAAATAGATTTTACAAATAAGTTATTGGGGATATTGTGCATCAATGAATAATTATTTAGTGTTGCTCCTTGCAGCAACTGTTTTATTGTTACTCATTTTTAATATCAAGACCTCACGTCGTTTTAATCTATTTGACCACTGGCTACACCATCAATTAGTTAAAAAACGCAGTGGTTACAAATGGCAAGTAATTGCCTTTATTAACGATCCCAAATTGATGGTCGTTTGGGACGTGCTCTTAGCTGGCCTTTTGTTAAATGAAGAGCGCAATTTAACTGCACTTTGGGTATTGGGTACCTTAGGTTTTGCGGATATTTCCGGCATCATTTTAAAGAGATTGATCCGGCGCAAGCGTCCTATTCTCCACTCAAACATGGAAGAAGGCTACAGCTTCCCTAGTGGGCACGTTTTAGGAGCAACGACCATGGGGCTAATTCTATTGCAGCTTTTTGCTAAAGATTTAGGACTCGCCTTCATCATCACAGTTATTGCTGTTTGGATAATGGTAATCATTTCTCGCTTGAGTTTAAAAGCCCATTACCCATCAGACATAATTGGTGCAACTAGTTTGGCAATCGTTTGCTTTAGCATTTCACAACAATTGTTTTTAGCACTCTAAACAAAAACGAGTATGTTTCTTGGAACATACTCGTTTTATTTTAATTTATCTTTTATTCGTGAAAACCAACCATAATTCCGCCCTCTTCAGCATAAAAACTGCAAAGGCCGCGCATTGGACGGATCGTAACTTGAGCATCAGGATATTCAGCCAAGATCTTATCTTTGATAATCTCGGCATCTTTTTCATTTTCGCAGTGGTCAATAATCACTTCACCGCCATGATAATTGTCGTCCTTCATGTATTTAAGCAATTCACGTATTGCTTTTTTCATACCCCTAGCCTTAGTTAATGGTTCAAGCTTACCTTCCTTGCTTGCCGTACCGATCAAGTTGATTTTCAAAAGACCGGCAACCTTGGCTGCGACTGGTGAGACACGCCCATTCAGAGACAAATTATGTAGTGATTGCAGAATAAAGAGCAAATGCGTACGCATTCTGAATTTGGCAATTACTTCTTCGAGATCAACAAAGCGGATATCGCCTTGAATCATTTTCTCAATACCGTGCAAAACAATAGTTAATTCAGGGCCCGCACTTCTTGAGTCAACTACAATAATTTGACTGGTGGGATGCTTTTCCTCATACATTGTTTTTGCTTGAAGTGCTGAGGAAAAAGTACCACTCATACCACTAGTCATCGTGATGATGATAGCTTTTTCGGTACCTTCTAGTGCATTAAGCCAAGCTTGAATGCTAGGACAAGTAGTCTTACCGGCAATTTGATTTTGATTCATATCATTCAAAAATTCTCTGATATTCAAATTTTGATCGTCAATATAATCCTTACCGCCAAAAGAAATAGTCAAAGGTACTACTTCCACGTTGTGGTCAGGATCGCTTTTCATATTGCTACTAGAATCAATAATTAATTTAATATTCTCCATAATCGAATTCCTTATTTATCATAAACAATTATTTTAATACATGTATTATAGCGCGTTGATATAGTAATTTATTATTGTCTTTATTAATTTTTAAAATGTAAACCGCTTTCATATGTTTACATGATCACAAAGTTAGGCTAAAATTTGAATTGTAAGCGGGACAAAAATTGTTCCGTATGGCATGCAAAATTTTTGTTACATGCCATAATTTTTGAGGAGGTTTATAATGCTCAAATCAGTTATTGAAAATGTACACGCACTCGAAATTTTTGACTCACGTGGTAACCCAACTGTTGAAGTTCACGTTACCCTTTCAAACGGTGTCGTAGGTAAGGCTGAAGTTCCATCAGGTGCTTCAACTGGTGAAAACGAAGCCGTTGAATTACGTGACGGTGGTTCACGTCTTGGCGGTAAGGGCGTTTCAAAGGCTGTTAACAATGTTAACACTGAAATTAACGACGCTTTAAAGGGTATGGACCCATTTAACCAACCTAAGATTGACCAAACTATGATCGACTTAGACGGTACTCCAAACAAGGGTCGTCTTGGTGCTAACGCTATCTTAGGTGTATCAATGGCTACTGCTGTTGCTGCAGCTAAGGCTAGTCAACAACCTCTTTACCGTTACCTTGGCGGTATTGATCTTGAAATGCCACAAACTTTCCACAACGTTATCAACGGTGGTGAACATGCTGACAACGGTATCGACATCCAAGAATTCATGATCACTCCAATTGCTAAGACTTCATTCCGTGATGGTTTCGAAAAGATCGTTAACGTATACCATACTTTGAAGAAAGTTCTTGAAGACATGGGTTACGAAACTGGCTTGGGTGACGAAGGTGGTTTCGCACCTAACATGAAGAACTCAGAAGAAGCTTTGAAGGCTTTACACGAATCAATCGTTAAGGCTGGTTACAAGCCAGGCGAAGATATCGGTATTGCATGTGACTGTGCTGCTTCATACTTCTACAACAAAGAAGACGGCAAGTACCACCTTGAAGGCAAGGTTCTTGACGATGAAGAATTAGCTGCATACTACGACAAGCTTTTGGAAGAATTCCCAGAATTAATGTCAATGGAAGACCCATACGACGAAAACGATGTTGACGGTATGGTTAAGTTCACTCAATCACACAAGGACCGTATCCAAATCGTTCTTGACGACTTCATTTGTACTAACCCAGCACTTTTGAAGAAGGCCATCAAGGAAGGTGCCGGCAACGCTTCATTAATCAAGTTGAACCAAATCGGTACTGTTACTGAAACTCTTGAAACTATCCGTATGTCACGTAAGAACGGCTACAACACTATGATTTCTCACCGTTCAGGTGAAACTGGTGACACCTTCATCGCTGACTTGGCTGTTGCTATCAACGGTGGTCAACTTAAGACTGGTGCTCCAGCTCGTTCAGAACGTGTTGAAAAGTACAACCGTTTGCTTGAAATCGAAGAAGAACTTGGCAAGGGCGAACGTCTTGCATTCTTCCCAGATGATGTTGACCACGATTAATTTCGATTAACCGAGTACAATTTCAACAAAAAGCATGTAGATTAATTTCTACATGCTTTTTTGTTTTATCTTTAATTATTATTTTTCAGTATATATCTTGCTAAAATCTTTATTTAGCTCCTTATCTTTTACTACTTTAACTATTACTGGATTAGCATTTTTAGATTGATCTAATAAAATAACTGGTTTATTCTTCATCAAGCAGAATAAATAGGTATTATGCCATGACTTAAAGTCCTCATTAGCAATGGCTACAATATTATATTGATAATTATTTTTTCCTAGTGGACTATAGCCAATCTTGATAACCTTTTTATTAAGTAAAAATCTATTCTTCTTAAGAACGTCAGGATAAGTGGGGCCATTTTTAGTTTTCAAAACACGTTTACCATCATAAAAACGATAATTTTGTTCCATTGCCTTACCCCATTGATTAACAGCTTTTTGCAATTTTTGCGTCTTTGCGGTATCCCACTTATTTACAATTTTCTTCTTAGGAGCCTTGGTCTTTTTCTTAGTGACTTTCTTTGTGTTTTTCTTTTTAACTACTTTTTTCTTTTTCGGCACAGTTTTCTTACTTGAAGATTGTGCCTTTTTTACCTTAGTTTGAGAACTTTCCTTTTTCTCACTGCCGATTGTAACTGCATCTTTTCCAAAATGCACTTGACTACAGCCAGTCAGCGTTGTCATTAAAAATAGTGTAGATATTCCTACTAAAACTTTCTTATTCATAGTTTCCTCATTTTTATCATATAACTACGAATATTATATGATAAAAGGCTTACAAATAGCTAATTTAATCAAAAAATAAGGGCTAACTAATGTCAGTCCTTTATTTTTATTAATAAATAGTTACTTGATATCTCTTAGAACGATCTTCTTTTTCAGGTTCCACTGCACTTTTTCCTACAGCCACGATTACTGTAGTTTGAAAAGCGGGATCAATTCCTAATTCTTGTTACAGATCGTTAAAATCATTAAGTCTTGCTGCACCGCCCATAATATAAACTGAGCCTAAATCCAGATCAGTTGCTTCAAGCATAATATTCTCTGCAGCAACTGATGCATCTCGTTCACCAAATTCACTATCCTTTTTAGTATTGATCAAAAATAAAACTGGTGCATTATAACAAGAATTATTAGTTACCTCTTCTATCTTATTGCGTAGACCTTCGTCTTTAACTACAACTAAGTTCATCACATTTGCTTGGTGCATGCCACAAGGTGCGGTTTGAAAAGCGGCAATCATTTCTTGAATCTTCTCATCAGAAATTGCTTCATTAGAATATTTACGGACTGCTCTTCTATTTTCAAAAATTGAATTTACCATATATAAGCCTCCTAAGCTTCCTTACATTCCTATTTTATCATTAGGTGAATTGTTGACAACGCTTTCAAAAATATTTATGATTATCTTAAAAAGTATATATTTTTACTAAGGAGATTTTTGATCATGAATTTAGCCGCAATTGATATAGGTGGTACAACAATTAAGATAGCAACTTGGAAAGATGGCAAATTACAAAATAAACATGCCGTAGATACTCCCAAAGATTTAGACACTTTTTATTCTGTTTTAACTGATGAAGTAAACAAAATAAAAGAAGATACTGATATTAAAGGTGTCGCAATCTCTGCACCGGGTGCTGTAAACCAAAAAACGGGCATTATCGGTGGTACTAGTGCACTTCCATACATTCACAACTTTAAAATTGTTGGCGAATTAGAAAAACGCTTTGAATTACCTGTTTCCATGGAAAACGATGCTAACTCTGCTGCTTTAGGCGAATTAGCAGAAGGTGCAGGTAAAGGCTGCGATAGTATGGCCTTCTTCGTAATTGGCACAGGTATCGGTGGCGCCATTATTATTAACCAAAAAGTTTGGCATGGTGCTCACCTATTTGGTGGTGAATTTGGCTACATGGGGTTTGATACAGAATCCGTCAGTGACCTCGCTTCCCCAGTAGCAATGGCCAACCGCTACAATGAAAGAACTGGCAAAAAACTTGATGGTAAAACCGTCTTTGCCTTAGCAGATGAAGATGATCCAGTAGCTAGCGATGAACGTCAAACTTTAATTCATTCCCTAGCTCTGGCAATTTACAACGTTCAACAAAGTTTTGACCCTGAAAAAATTGTAATCGGTGGTGGAATTTCCAATAATCCAGAATTAATTCCATTGCTGAATCGTGAAATCGATCATATTCAAACTCAAATTAATCCATCAAGCATTAAACCTGAGATCGTTCTCTGCAGTTTAAAGAGTGATGCAAACTTACGCGGTGCGGTAGCAAATTTTGAGCAAACACATTAATAGCTAAACGCTAATTGTTATTTAACCCTTCTAAAAGGCCCAATGTAATTGGCTTTTTATTTTGCAATTATAAAAAGTATAGATTTTTAATTAAAAACTATTTATTTTTATATGCATTATGCTATACTTATTCATGTAAAGAATTGAAAGCACTTACAGAGGAAAGAGAGGATCTAGATGACTGAAAAGCGCAAATTGCCATCCGCATTCTTTTGGGGCAACTCAGTTTCAAGTATGCAAACTGAAGGTGCATGGAATGAAGATGGTAAAGGTCTTTCAGTTTATGATGTTCGACCCGCTACTGACAATACCAGTGACTGGCATGTAGCAATCGATGAATATCATAGATATGATGAAGACCTCGACTTACTGAAGGACATGAACATGAACATGTACCGTATTCAAATTTCATGGTCTCGTGTTTGTCCTGATGGAGACGGCGACTTCAATCAAAAAGGTATTGACTTCTATGATCGATTAGTTAATGCAATGCTTAAACGTGGCATTCAACCAATGATCTGTCTTTACCACTTTGATATGCCGCTTAATTTAGCCAAAAAGTACAACGGTTTTATGTCACGGCACGTAGTTGACGCCTTTGTCCGTTTTGGTAAAAAAATGATCGACCATTTCAGTGATCGAGTGAAATATTGGATTGTCTTCAACGAGCATAATCTATATTTCCAAGATGAAGTTTTTAATATTTCAGGTTACGAATCTGGAGATAAAAGTTTGGATGATATGTACACTATCTTCCACCATACGATGATGTGTCATATTCAATTAGCAAATTACATCCACGAAAATCACTCAGACGTAAAAATTGGTGGAATGCTTGCTTACCAACAAATTTATCCAGCAACGAGTAAACCTGAAGACGTTTGGGCAGCAAAGCAAGTACAAGAGTTTTTAAACTTTAATATTTACGATGCTGACACCGGCCGTGGCTATTCACCAGAAGTAATGCAATATGCCAAAAATCATGGCATTGAAATGGACATTACAGATGAAGACAAAGAAATAATGAAGAAAGCTAAAGCTGATTTCCTAGCATTTTCTTACTATTCATCCTGGGTTTTATCTAGCGATAAAATTCCTGATGGTGAAGCTCCTAACCATTACCTTAACAAGGGCGGAGTTGAGTCCAAATATGTTAAGACAAACGATTGGGGCTGGGCAATTGATCCACTAGGATTTAGGAATGCAATTACTACAATGTACAACTACTACCGTATTCCTATTTTCCCTATTGAAAATGGTATCGGCCTCAAGGAAACTTGGGACGGTGAGCATATGATTGAAGATGATGAGCGTATTGCTTATCACCGCGACCATATCAAAGCAATGAAAGATGCTATTTTTGATGACGGCGCCAAGGTGCTTGGTTATCTCGGCTGGGGATTAATTGATATTCCAAGTTCTCATGCTGATATGGAAAAACGCTACGGTGCTGTTTACGTCAACAGATCAAACCACGATTTAAAAGATTTAAAACGTGTGCCTAAGAAATCATTCTATTGGTTTCAAAAGGTACTTAAAGATAATGGAGATGAATTATAATGACTGATCAAAAACAATCTGGGTTCAGTAATTTTGTGAACAGCAAAATTCTGGAAACTGTCAAATCTTTTGTGTAAATAGTTCTTTCTCGTAAATTGATTTTTTAATTATTTATTTAATCAAAGTAGGATTCTAAG
>NZ_PCYT01000061.1:0-8307 GCF_002553735.1 Lactobacillus sp. UMNPBX17 | reverse complement strand
ATTAGCTTACAACATGGCATATTGCCTAGAACGATTTAACTAGCACCACGCGTATTATTAATCAAATCTGTATGTTGCTTGTCAAAATATTCTTTAACAGTTTGCTTATCAACAGTTTGAATATTTGCATCCCTTTCAGAAACTATTTTTTTATTTCTTAAAAAGATGACATTATCAGCTTTTTCGTTAATCTTCGCTGTAGCTTTATTAACTGTTAATTTGCCGACCTTAACGCCATAGATTGTAACATTAGGATTGAAGTGAGTAGAAGCAAAGGCACGCTCACGTTGTTCGCTTTCTACCTTCTTATTGTAAAAAATTACACCACCAATAATTGCAATTATGACAATTACGCCGATAATTATTAAATAGAGATTATTTCGATTATTATGTTTTCTAAGTTCCGTTCTAGATTGCATTTTATCAAATACCCATCTCATTAGATTTTCGAATAAGTGTTTGCTTTGAAACAGTATAGCAACTATTTTTATCCTAGTAAAGTTACTATATAATACTTTCAGAATAATATACGTTATTAATTTTAACAGACTTTGAGGGAAAATATGAATAATGATCCACTTGTTTTTCAAATGAATATTGCAAAAGATAAGCCGCAGTCTTACCGTAAGGACAAAAAGAAGAAGGTTTGTCCATTTTGTGATGTAGCTAATTTAACTGATATTTATCAAAAAGAAGATGACATGATTTGGCTGAAAAATAAATATCCTACTCTGCGTGATACTAATCAGACCGTATTAATTGAATCAAGCGATCACCATGGTGATATTAGTATTTATACTAAAGAGCATAATCGTAAATTGATGCGGTTTAGCCTTGCATGTTTTGAAAAAATGGCGGCTAATAAAGATTATCAGACCGTTGTTTGGTATAAAAACTATGGTCCGCATTCGGGCGGTTCTTTGATTCACCCACACATGCAGATTGTGGGCTTTGAGCATGAAGATGGTTATAAATATATTCACCCTAATAATTTTGAAGGTGAAACGCTTTTTGATGAAAATGGGGTAGAAGTCAATATTGCCGAACACCCCGTACAAGGATATACAGAATTAAATATTAATCTTTTAACTAAGGATAGTATTGACCTATGGGCAGATTGGATTCAGAGCGGTGCTAAATACTTGCTTAATATCATGTACAATGGCAGATGTGATTCATACAATTTGTTCTTCTATCCACGCGAAGATGGTGGTGTTTGTGCTAAATATATTACCCGTTTTGAGGCTCCTCCGTATTTTGTGGGCTATAAATTATCTCAAGTAAACGATGAGATCACTTTAGACAAAGAAGCTCATCGCTTTAGAAAATTCTATGATAATGGATCGAAGATTAACTAAAAAACCTTCTCATTGCGAGAAGGGTTTTTGTTAGAATTCAGTGTGAATGATGTCGTCTTCTGGACGATGTGCTTGGATACGCAAAACTTGCCAAGCTAAATCACTTTCTGGTTCAGTAAGATTGATGGTCAATTTACCGTCTTTAAAAGTAAAATCAAGATCAGTTCTGTGATCGATCCATTCAACGCGGTTAGGTTCTTGAGTTAAACCGGTAACCTCAATTTTTTCAGGGAGTGGTCGTTTTACAAAAACATATTTTTGGTAATCTGCGTGCCGATTCTCTAAAATAAAACCATTGTTGCTTTCAAGAGTGCTACTTTTGCCTTCATTTAAAGCATGACCAAATAAGTGCATCCAAGAATTAATGGTATCAAGCAACTTTTGAGTAGTATCGTCAAATTTACCGTCGGTTACAGGGATGTTAATGATAGTATTTTTGCCATTTTGACGATTAGTAACAATAGTGTCAATTACATCATCACTGTTTAAATCGACACCGTCTGCTTCGTCAGCTAGAAAAATAGTGTATTTGCTGCAAGCTTCTTTAAAATCGTCTTTTTGAGCATTGGTTATCACGGCACGTGCACCAATGTTTCTAGCAGTTTTGACTAAAAAGTCCGCATCCGCATTTCCGTTTATTTTAAAAGTTAAGACAATTGCAAAATCAGGATTCATCATTTTTCCTCCTTATTAATTACTAGTTAAGTTTAACCTAAAGAAGTGAAATCTAAAAATGAAAATTATTATTGCACCCGCAAAAATTATGAAAATTGATCGTGATTCTTTTCTAGTTGAGTCTAAACCTGAATTTTTGGATAAGACTAAAGTACTGGAGAAATTTTTAAAATCGCGTTCTGAAGACCAATTAACTGAGTTATGGCATGCTAGTAAAAAGGTGACAGAGCAGAGTATCGAGCAGCTAAAGAATATGAATTTGGATGAACGATTAACGCCTGCTATTTTGGCTTTTTCAGGCATTCAATACCAATATATGGCGCCGGATTTGTTTACTCAGCCAGCGCTTGATTATATTCAAAAAAATTTGCGTATTTTATCCGGCTTTTACGGGATGCTTAGACCTTTTGATGGTGTTTGCCCATATCGTTTAGAACTTAATACCAAGATGAAAGGTTTTATTGATTATAGCTTGTACCATTTCTGGGGTGATGCTATTGCTGAAAGTCTGTTTAAAGATGATGACACAGTCATTAATCTAGCTTCCAAGCAATATATGCGGTTGGTTAAGCCGTATTTAAACGAAAATCGAAAAATGATTACCATTGATTTTCAAGAATTAAAAAATGATCAATGGAAAACTGTAGGTGTTCATGCCAAGATGGCACGCGGTGAAATGGTGCGCTTCATTGCCGAAAACCAAATAAAAAATCCCGCAGAGTTGCGAGATTTTCATGATTTTGAATTCCAATTTGTGCCCGAAGTTAGTTCATCAGATCATTATGTCTTTAGAACTAACTTTGATTTTAAACGTCGTTAAAACGCAGGCTTTAAAAATTGCGCAGTTAAATCAGCTGCCATGTCTTTGTATTCACCGCTAAATCTATGATCAGCATCAGGGATCATATGTAATTCGCTGTTTTCATAAACTTCATCGTATTTTTTAGCATATTTTGGATCAACGACTTGGTCATTAGTACCGGCAATTACGGAAACTGGTCTAGTGAAACGTTGAGATACTTCATAAATTGGTAAAACTTGTGCAGTTCTTAAGTAAAAGCCGCCAAGCTTCATCCCTAATTTATTGCCTACTAATGGCACAACTTCAGGAATATGATTTGGATCATAAGTTGCACCTTGAGTGTTACCCTTTAATGCGTCGTCTTTTAATTGAGCTGCAGGAGCTAAGAGGACTACTTTTTTTACAACATCAGGATAAAGACCTGCAAGCATTGATGCCACTACGCCACCTTGAGAATGTCCCACTAAGAAGATGTCTCGAACGTGTGGATCGGTGCGGACATAGTCCAAGATCGCCTTACCGTCGGCGATTTCGTTGCAGACAGTCATATCTTCAAATTTACCATCGCTTTCGCCGTGACCATTAAAATCAAAACGAACGCTAGCTACATTTTCATCGCGTAAATCATCGGCAATTTGTCTTAATAAATCTGTATTTCTATTAGCAGTGAAACCATGCATTAAAATAGCCATGTCATAGATTTCACCAAATGGTTCTTCACGGTCACCTACGAGAGTTAAACCGTCTCTTTCAATCGTAATGCGGGACATAAACATTCTTCTTTCTAAATTGGTCTACTATTATTGTAAACTTTTTTATAGGAAAATTAGTAGAAAAGAAATTAAGAAATTGGAAAGATTGCGTAATTACGCGTAAAATTAATTCATTGATTAAGTCATGCGAGGTATTAATGATGGAAATAGTTTTTATTCGTCATGGTCAAACAGATGTTAATAAGGATAATCGTCTTCAAGGCGCGCATGTTGATGCGGAATTAAATGATTATGGCCGCGCTTATGCTAAAAAAGCAGCAGCTAACTTCGATGAAGATGAGTTTGACGTAGTATATTCTAGTCCAATGAAGCGAGCAGTCGAGACCGCTAAAATTTTTACTAAAGATAAGAAAAAGATCAATCTTGATGATCGTTTGCTTGAATTTGACTTTGGTGACTGGGATGGCAAGAAGATGGATGATATCGTTAAGGAATATCCTGATATTGTTGATCCTTGGGGAAAGGTTAATCGCAACTATGTAAGATATGCCAAGAATGGTGAAAGCTACGAAGCTTTTGACAAGCGTTGCGGTGACTTTTTAGATGAAATGTACCAAAAGTATCCTGATAAAAAGGTGCTAGTAGTAGCTCATGGTCGTTTGATTCGAATGATGGCGGCGCACTACTTAACTAATGGCGATATGGATAAAATTGATACGATGGATAATTGTGCCCTAGCAAAATTTAGCGTTAAGAAAAATATTGCACGAATGATCTTCTACAATCGGCTACTTGCTTAGTAAAAAAGCAAGCAGCTTTTTTTATGTATATTCATTGACAATACGTCACAAAAGAATAGTATAATAGTTGATTGGTGACAAAACGTCAGTGTGTTGAAAGAGAGGATAAAAATGGTTAAAGCAACATTTAAAAATTTACCTTCCGCTAAACGCGAACGAATCGAAAAGGCTTTGTTAGAAGAGTTTAGTACATATCCTTTAGCAGATGCTAAAGTTTCTCATATTGTCAAAAAGGCAGACATTGCACGTGGTGCATTCTATAAGTATTTCGATGATTTAACAGATGCTTATGTTTATATGTATCATATTGCGATCGATACTATTCACGCTAATATGAGTCCTGATGAAAAATTTGATCCTGATCATTTTTATGATCGAGTTATTAAATTTATTGATAAGACTCAAAACAGTAAATATGAACCAATGATGAAGTTGCACATGTCGCAAAATGAATATTTAATTCCGGATAACTTCAAGATTTATTCAAGACAATTATTAAATATGAGTCCACAATTATGGAGTGCAATGGTTTTAAGTCATGAAGTAATCAATCTTTGCTTGTCAGACCCAGAAAATCAAGAGAAGAACCTTGCTCGTTACAAGAAGAGTTTATACATGATTGCAAAGGGGATGAAATAATTGTTTTTAGCACTAAAAGAAATTAAACATGAAAAGTTGCGCTATGGCTTAATCATTTTAATGATCTTTTTAATCAGTTATTTGATTTTTATGTTGTCTTCATTAGCCGTGGGATTAGCGAGTGAAAATACACAGGCAATCGATAGTTGGAATGCTAAGAAAATTGTTTTAAATAAAAATTCCAATATTAGTTTGGGTCAATCTATTTTGACTAAAAAAGATTTAAAAGACGATGATATTGGTAAAAATGAAGCATATATTGGTCAAGTGGCGGTAGTAGTTAAATCTAAAAATCGGCCATCTGTTTCTGCGCAATTTTTAGGGATTAAGAAAGACCAATTTATTTACAAAGACCAGGACTTAGTAGCTGGTAAACGAGGAAAAGGTAAAACAGAAATTACCGTAGATTCAAGCTTAAGGGATAAAGGCTATCGTTTAGGCGATAAGATTAGTTTGAATGGTTCAGCTAGAAAGTATAAGATTGTGGGCTTCGTTAATAATGCCAAGATCAACATTGCCCCAATTATCTATGGCTCTTTTGCTACATGGAGAAAACTGCGGATGGTTGCACCAAATGTAGCTGCTGCAGCGATTGTTTCCAAAAATGCTAATTATAAATACAACTATAAAGATGCAAAAACATATCCGATTGCCACATTTATTAATAAATTGCCAGGTTATACTGCACAAAATATGACCTTTGGGTTAATGATTGGATTCTTATTTGTCATTTCTCTAATTATCATTGCAGTTTTCCTATACATTTTGACGATGCAAAAAATGCATAATTTGGCTGTAATGAGAGCACAGGGAATTCCAAGCAAGACACTAGTTGGTGCAACAGTTAGTCAATCAATTATTTTGGTCGTTGTGGGAGTGATTATCGCCTTAATATTGATGTGGGTCACAGCCGCTGTTTTACCCGCTGCGGTGCCTATGAGCTTTACCACAACTATTATGATTGCTGGTACGCTAGGGATGCTTGTAATGGGTATTATTGGTAGTTTGATTCCGATTAGATCAATTTTAAAGGTTGATCCTGCAAAGGCAATTGGTGAATAAAATGGCAGTAATTGAGTTAAAAGATGTAGAAAAGATTTATGGTAAAGGCGATGCGCAAGTTGAAGCTTTAAAAGATATTAATTTTGAAGCTGATAAGAGCGAATTGGTTTTGATTATGGGACCTTCCGGTGCCGGTAAGAGTACGTTTTTAACTATTGCCGGTTCACTGCAGAAGCCAACTTCAGGCCAAGTTATCGTTAACGGAGAAGATATTAGCAAGTTCTCTGATAAAAAAAGAAATAGTTTGCGTTTAAATGAAATAGGTTTTATTTTACAAGCCTATAATTTGGTTCCGTATTTAACTGTTCATGATCAATTTGTTTTGGTCGATAAAGTTAAAAAGGGAGATAATTTGTCTAAAGAAGATTTGGATAAATTGCTTGAGGATTTGGGTATTACTAAATTAGTTAAAAAATATCCTAATGAATTGTCAGGTGGTCAGCAGCAGCGTGTGGCAATTGCGCGGGCGCTTTATGCTAACCCAGCGATTTTGCTAGCAGATGAACCAACGGCATCTTTAGATACGCAAAATGTAGAAGAAGTTGGTAAGTTATTTAAGAAGCTGGCTAAAGAACGTGAAAAAGCAATTTTAATTGTGACGCACGACCCTCGTCTTGAAAAATATGCGGATCATATTTATGAAATGATGGATGGTAAGATGAGTCAAAAGAAGTAAAAAATACCTAGTTCAAAATTTTGAACTAGGTATTTTTGTTATGAACTATAAGTTAGGATCCATCTTGAAGCGAAGAGGTGAATCGCCAGTTTGCTTGGTGATTAATTTAGCAGACAATTCTTTGAAAATATCCGTAGCAGTTTTAGCCATCTTTTCGTTAGCTTCATTAACAAGGTCAATTCTCTTAGCTGGATCACTTTCTTTAGCTAATTTTTGATCATATTCGTAACGCAGACGGGTAGTCTTTTCTCTAGCTTCGTCTTGGGCATTGCTTAAGTCTGTTCCATATTTATTCCAATCGCGGTCAGCTAAGGTGCTTGCCAGTTTAAATACCCAGTAAGCAGAGTTAGTGCTGTAAGTTTCCTTGCCATATTTATACATAGTAGGGACCTTAGTTCCTTGTGGGTAAAATGGAACATAAACGCTTTGTGCAGCTATACCCATTGCTAACCAATGAATCATGTTTTCACCGTTTAATTCTAATAAGTGAGACTCTTGGGTAGTAGCAACAGAAATAGGTCTAAATGTCGCATTATTCTTGTTCTTAGGATTAGTTAAATCATAAGGCGTATTTTGGTAATGATTGCTCAATACGGCTTGTGCGTCTTGAATAGAAATTGGCTTGTCCGGTTTTCTAATAAATGGCAAGTCAAAATCTTGTGGTTCTTGCTCGACAGATGGAGTTAATAATTTTTGCCCAATCCAGACACGAGGTGTGTTGTAATGCAAGTCGCTATCGTCATGTGTGCCAAAGATTTCACGCCAGTTAAAGACGGCATCTTTAGGCCATAATTGATTTTGGTAAACAAAGTCTTTTAGATCTT
Organism: Lactobacillus sp. UMNPBX17; assembly: GCF_002553735.1. Classification (NCBI taxonomy): domain Bacteria; kingdom Bacillati; phylum Bacillota; class Bacilli; order Lactobacillales; family Lactobacillaceae; genus Lactobacillus; species Lactobacillus sp. UMNPBX17. The sequence goes on along the minus strand of NZ_PCYT01000061.1, from coordinate 758 downwards.
TTGAATACATAAAATCATTACCATCGAAGACGACAGCTTGGATTGCCAATTGGTTAGCAACTACTGCGTAAGAGTCGTCAGGAATTCTTTGAGCAACCCAGTGATGGCCTGAACCGATTTCCATATACCATGCTTCATCTGGGTCACTGAATAAAATACCGTCTGCTTCAGCAGCACCATGCTTTTCGACGATTTCACCTAAACGTTGTACGCCTTCGCGGGCTGTTTTAACGTATGGCAAAACAACGGTTACCATGGCTTCTTCTAAAATACCTTTTTCTGTATCAAAAGGATCAACTGCTAATACTCGTTCATTGGCATATGCACTTTCAGTAGCACTCATTGCTACATGATGTTCATTGATACCATCTTCTTCAAAGACGCCATACTTGTCTGTCCATTCTGGTGTTGAAGAATATGAAAAAATAGTTTCAGGTAAATCCATTTCAAATTTGTTATCTTTTGATTTGAAATGGTTATTTTTTACATTATCTTGATGCGGATTAAATGCAAGATGTTTGGGCCAAGCGGTTTTAGCATCTTCATTACGACCAATAATTACGCTTCCTGTGAGAGAAGCCTTCTTACCAATAAGAATAGAAGTACACGATGAACGTCCGATTACATTATTCATAAAAAATCACGCTTTCTAAATCGCATTTGTAACATAATTATAATGTAATTGTATTAATTTTTATATTATGGCGGATTGTAAAATCAAATTGAACACTTCGTTCAAATATTAAAAAAAGTCCATT
>NZ_PCYT01000060.1:0-8613 GCF_002553735.1 Lactobacillus sp. UMNPBX17 | reverse complement strand
TTTCAAAATAAAATTGCTTAAAATCGTTGATAACACTTGACTTAGAGTAGAAAAATATCAGTGTTAGCGTTAACATGGAAAAATAATACTAGACCTATAATATAAAAATGTAATAAAATGAATACGTTATCATATGGATAAATTAATATAGAAAGAAGATTTGAATATGGCTCTTACATACCAAATTGGTGTAGATGCAGGCGGTACTCACTCAACTGCCATTGCATATGACGAAAACGGCAAAGAACTTGGTCGCGCAGAAGGCGGTCCTGGTCAAATTAACGCTGATTACGAAGGCGGAATTAAAAACATCTCAGATACTATTAACGAATTGTTAAACAAGATTGACGGCGACTGTATGCGCGTTTTAGTAGGTATTGCCGGTCTTTCAGTTGTTGGTAACGCACCTGAAGTTGCTGCTACTATTTCATCAAGAATCAACAACTTACCTACCCGTGCTATTACTGACTCACTCTTAGCCCTTTATGCTGGTCTTGAAGGTGATGACGGTGCTCTTGTTATCGCTGGTACTGGTTCAGTATACAACGGCTTACAAAACGGTCACTTAATCGCTGTTGGTGGTTACGGTAACATTTTAGGTGACGAAGGTTCAGGTTATGCTATTGCTCGTTCAGCTATGCAATCTGCACTTCTTAGCTGGGACAAGCGTGAAGATAACGCACTTATTCCAATGTTCACTAAGTTATTCGGCGTAGAACACATGGATGAATGTAACGCTAAATTCTACAGAATGTCTAATCCTGAAGTTGCCGGCATGGCAGTTCATGTTGCTAAGCTTGCAGATGAAGGCAGCGATGACGCAATCAAGATCATCCAACATCAAGCTCACTTGTTAGCTCGCGATATTATTATTGGTCTTAATCGTTACGAAGATCCAAAGCCAATGAAGATTGCTTTGACTGGTTCAGTTTTGGCTAACAACGAAATGATGAGAGGACTTATTGAAGACGAAGTTAAGGATAAATACCCTGACGCAATTTTCTCCATCTCAAATGGTGAAAACGCTCGTGCCGTATTATTCGACAAGAGTAAAGATTACCGTTACTTCACTAACCACGAAGATCGTTAATTTAAAACAAAGAAAAAGCTCACAGCTTTTACAAATTGTAGAAGTTGTGGGCTTTTTTGATTATTATGAAATTACGATTCTCATAGTTTTATTCATTGCATTTGCAAGTTTAGAAAGCGTTTTGGTACTCGTACTGTATCCACGTTCAATACGAGCTACTGTACTTTGAGGTACACCAGCCTTTTCAGCTAGTTCACGTTGCGTTAAGCCCGCATCTTCTCTAGCTTTTAAAAGTGCCACTGAGCTACTAAACTGAGCCATATCTTTTTCAAATGCTTTTTTAAATCCCGGATTTTTCATTTTTTCTTGAATTACATCATCAATACTTTTACTCATAATTTTTCCTTTCATAATATTCATTTCTTATATCATGAGCATGCTTAATTTCTCGAAGAGGCGTCTTTTTGGTCGTTTTTGTAAAACCATGCGTAATTATGTACTTGTCATCATCTACGTGAGAGTACAAACCTCTCATCCGTTTATTAGAGAATCTAGCCCTAAGTTCAAAAATATTTGAATCAATTACTCCTACCCAATGTTGCTGAATAGCGACACTTATATCATTAAGCTCTATTTGCTTAATAAGTGATAACAATTTTGCCTGTCCTTAACTGTCAATGAATTCAAATACTCATAAAATTCATTATGACTGTTTAAACGCTCGTACATTTCAAATTTTAGCTTTTTTCGCGCATTACTCCCTTTCTATGATAGCAAATATACTATCAAATTCATATACATAAGAATCAAAATTTACCTCCCACTATTTATTACGCAAAAAAGACGAAAATTTTTTTGGAAAAATTAAAAAGACGAGAAATTACGCAATTGTAACTTCTCGTCTTCTTATCTAAATCAATATTTTATTTTTTCTTCAATTGATCCAAGTGTTCCTTGATCTTATCAGCTGCTGCTTCAAGTTTTTCCTTTTCTTCAGAAGTAAGCTTCAATTCAATTACTTCTTCAATACCGTCGCGGCCAATAATTGCTGGATAGCCGATGTAAGTCTTGTATTCTGGATTATAAACTGAAACAGGACAGTATAAACGTGCATCGCTAAATACAGCTTGAACCAAACGAACTGCACAAGTAGCAATGGCATAACTAGTATAGCCTTTACCGTTTGCCACAACAAATGCGTTCTTATTTGATTGTTCACTGATCTTTTCTTGTTCTTCATCGCCAAATAATTGGAAAGCAATCTTATTGTTAACTCTGATCGTTGACCAAGCGGTGAATTGAGAAGAACCATGTTCACCCAAAACAAAACCTTCTACATTACGTGGATCTTGTCCTAACTTTTCACCAATAATTCTTTGTACTCTTGCAGTATCAAGGAAAGTACCAGTACCGAAGACACGATTCTTCTTCAAACCGGAAGTTTCTTGCAAAATTTGAGTAATTGCATCACAAGGGTTAGAAATATTGATCAAAACTCCATGGAAGCCTGATTCCTTAATATCTGCACCAACTTGTCTAGCATTTTTTGCATTTAATTCAAATTCGCCGAAACGATCGCCAGTCTTAACTGAAGCTGCAATATCACCGAAAGCAGTAATAATAATATCGGCATCTTCAAGACCATCCCAATCTTGCTTTCTTACATTGACATAACTATCATTTCTAGCCAAAGTATCATGTAAATCATTGTATTCAGCGTTTACTTTATCTTCATTTTTGTCGATTAAAATTAAATCATCAACCATGCCATGAGTAAATAAAGTATATGCGACAGTTGCACCAACATGACCCATTCCGATAATTCCTACTGTTCTCATTTTTAAAAACCTTCTTTCTAACAAAAAGGGAGTTAGTTTTACCTAACTCCTCTTCTCAATTATTATGCTTCAACATTGTTGATTACAACGTCAAATTGGCCACCAGGAGTGGTAATTGATACAGTTTCACCCTTCTTCTTGCCCAAGAGTGCTTGTGCAATTGGTGAATCATTTGAGATCTTGCCATTTAATGGGTCAGATTCATCACTACCTACAATGGTGTAGGTTTCAGCATCATCTGTACCAACTTCAGTATAGGTAACAGTCTTACCAACTGAAACTTCATTAGGATCAACACTGTCAGCATCGACAACTTGTGCGTACTTAAGCATGTCTTCTACTTGAGCGATTCTGTCTTCTACGTGACTTTGTTCATCCTTAGCTGCATCGTATTCAGAATTTTCTGATAAGTCACCGAATGAACGTGCAACCTTAATACGTTCAATAACTTCTGGACGCTTAACTAATTTTAAATTCTTTAATTCTGCTTGAAGTTTTTCCTTACCTTCAGCAGTCATTGGATAAGATTTTTCAGGCATATTATTTTAACTCCTCAGAAATTAAATTCTCTTTGCATTGATCAATGATATTGGTTTACACCATTAAAGTCAACCATTAACGTACTTTAATATCAAGATCGTTTTCAAGACCTGCTCTGATCTTGTCCATTGCATTATTTACGACCTTATCAGTTAAAGTATCCTTTCTATTCAAGAAAGTTAAACTGTAAGCTATACTCTTCTTGCCAACTTCAATGTGACTACCCTCGTAAACATCAATTACTTTAAGAGCTGTCAAATACTTACCAGCATTAGACTTAATGACATTTTCAACTTCTTGGTTAGTTACATCTTTATTGACTAACAATGAAAGGTCACGTTCAATTGCTGGGAACTTAGGAGCTGGAGTAGCAGTCATGCCCTTAGTAAGCATAGGAATAATTACATCTAGGTTAATTTCATAACCATAAAGTTCTGAACCACGAAGAGCCTTGTCAGCAAGGGTTACAGCATGAGCAATCATACCGATCATACCAACATATTGCTTATCAATGTAAATAGCAGCGGTTCTAGTTGGGTGCATCCCTTTGATGCCTTCAGCCTTGTAGACTACCTTTTCGAGATCAATGCCAATTGCAGTAAATAGGTTAGTCAATTGACCTTTTACAAAGTAGAAGTCCACTTTTTGGGTTAAGTGTTGCCAGTTTTCAGCAAAGGTATTGCCTGAATATAAAGCAGCTAAATGTTCATGTTCATTAAATGTTCCACCATCATGATCATAAACACGGCCTTGTTCAAACAATGCCAATTGGGTTTGCTTTCTAGCAAAGTTGTAGCTAGCTGCATCAACTAAACCAGTCATCAAGTTTTCACGCATAGCAGAACGACTTGAGTTAAGTGGCATTTGAACCTTAACTAAATCCTTAGGATCCTTAGTGTAGCGAACAGCCTTTTCTGGTGAAGTTAATGAGTAAGAAATAGCTTCCATTAAGCCTTGTCCTTCGACAATAGCTTTCATGCGACGCATCATTTCTTCTTTTTCTGAGTAACCACCGTGAGTTTCAGCCAAAAGTGGTTGAGTTGACTTCAAATTATCGTAACCATAGATACGACCAACTTCTTCAACTAAATCGGCAGGAATAGCAATATCCCATCTTCTATTTGGAACATGGACTGCAATATTATCGCCATCGTGCTCAACCATGAAGCCTAAACGATCAAAAATCTTAATCATATCTTTAGCAGAAATTTCAGTACCTAAAACATGATTAATGTATGAAACAGTAGTTTTAACTACAACTGGCTTACGTTTAGTGTCAGTTGCCTTAATAATGCCTTCATCTACAGTTGCATCTGCATCATTTCTAAGCAAGAGTGCAGCCATGTTAATTGCCTTTTCAGTTCCATCCCAGTTAACGCCCTTTTCATAACGACTAGAAGCTTCTGTACGGTTTGCATGGCGAAGAGCAGCTTTTCTAACCAAAGTAGGATCAAAAATTGCGGATTCTAAAATTACATCAGTAGTTTCAGCAGTAATTTCTGAGTTAAGTCCACCCATGACACCAGCCATCATTACAGGCTTTTCACCATCAGTAATAACGATATCATTAGAATCAAGATCTACTTCTTTTTCATTTAATAAAGTAAGCTTTTCACCCTTGTTAGCTAATCTAACTTCTAATTTTCCATTTGAGAAAGTCTTAGCATCATAGGCGTGCATTGGTTGACCAGTTAAAAGCATAATGTAATTAGTTACATCAACTACATTGTTAATTGGGCGAATTCCTGCATTCCAAAGACGTCTTTGCATCCAAAGTGGTGATGGTTGAATCTTAACGCCAGTTAATTTACGTAAGTAAAACTTAGGTGCTAACTTTTCATCAACCTTAACATCAAGAGAATCTGTCCAGTCAGGACCATCTTCTTTTAAGAAAACATCTTCTACCTTAGGCTTTTGATCAACAATTGCACCAACTTCGTAAGCTGAGCCTTCCATACTTAAGGTATCAGCACGGTTAGGCGTAATATCGAAGTCTAAAATGTAGTCATCCATTCCAAGTGCTTCATAAACATCTTGACCTGGCTTAACGTCTGCATCTTCTGGGAAGACATAGATTCCATCAACAAATTCTTCTGGTACTACGCTGTCACTGAAGCCAATTTCTTGCAAGCCACAGATCATACCGTAACTTTCCATGCCGCGAATCTTGCCCTTCTTGATCTTTTCATTGCCAGCAATACGGGCACCGTGAAGAGCAACAATTACTAATTCACCTGCAGCAACATTAGGAGCACCACAAACAATTTGAAGTGGTTCATCTTCGCCAACGTCAACATGTGTTAAATGAAGGTGTGTACCCTCAACACCCTTACAGTCAAGGACCTTACCAACAACTAACTTCTTAAGTCCTTCTTCTGGATGCTTAACGTCAGCAATTTCAACACCAGTACGGGTAATCTTTTCAGCTAAGTCGTGAGGATCTTGATCTAAATTAAGAAAATCTTGTAACCAATTGTATGAAACTAACATAAATTAATTTTCCTCCTTGCGGAATTGCTTCAAGAAACGAACATCGTTAGTGTAGAAATCACGAATATCGTCAATACCGTACTTCAAAATTGCAAAACGGTCTAATCCTAAACCAAAGGCAAAACCACCATAAACAGTTGAATCAATACCAGCATTTTCTAATACGTTAGGGTGAACCATACCAGCACCTAATACTTCGATCCAACCAGTGTATTTACAAATTGGACAGCCCTTACCATCACAGTTAAAGCAAGATACGTCCATTTCAACTGATGGTTCAGTGAATGGAAAGTAACTTGGGCGAAGACGAGTAGCTCTATCTTGACCGAAGACATGCTTAGCAATCATTTCAAGAGTACCCTTTAAATCACTCATTGTAACGTTCTTATCTACTACTAAACCTTCCATTTGCATGAATTGGTGTGAGTGAGTGGCATCATCATCATCACGACGGTATACCTTACCAGGACCAACCATCTTAAGCGGACTCTTAGAAAAATCATGCTTTTCTAACACTCTTGCTTGGTCACCTGAAGTTTGGGTTCTAAGCAAGTCTTCACTATCAATGTAGAAAGTAGCTTGCATATCACGTGCTGGGTGATCCTTTGGCAAATTCATCATTTCAAAACAGTAGTGATCAGTTTCAATTTCAGGACCTTGTACTACCTTGTAACCCATACCGATAAAGTAACTTTCCAAATCATCCAAAATAACATTAATTGGGTGCTTTGAACCTAAATGTCCTTCACGACCTGGCAAAGTAACATCAATTTTTTCATCTTCAAGCTTTTTTACTAAAACTGCTTTAACGATTTCAGCCTTAGTAGCATCTAATTGCTTGTTAAATAAATCGCGTAGTTCATTAACCTTTTGTCCGACTTCGCGTCTGTTTTCTGGTGCAACATCACGCATAGAGTGCAAAATCTTAGTTAATTCACCCTTACGTCCAACTAATTCAACTCTGACTTTATTCAAAGTCTGTTCATCAGTAGCCTTTTTGATTTCTTCAAGACCTTGCTCATGAAGCTCTTTTAACTTATCAAATAAGTCCATTAATTCTTTCCTTTCAAAACAAAAAAGCTCCGTCCCTCAATAGGGACGAAGCGTCGCGGTACCACCCTAGTTTGGACATTATCTGCCCACACTCAAGTTTTCGTTAACGGTGAAATACCGGAATTGATTAGATTCTACTCCCAAGATGAAATTCACAATTAACTATTCTATCTTCTCTTTCAGCTTATTAAAGAAGATTCTCTGTTCAGATAATTAACTGTTACTAGTCTTGATCTCAGTAATTAACTATTATGATATTTCTTTTTGCTTGTTCTTGCAAGTCTTTAAGCCCATTTATCGGCCCAATTATGTACTTGATCAAAGACTGGTTTAAGTTCTACCCCTTTTTCAGTTAAACCATAGGAAATAATCCCTGTCTCCTTATCAACACTTCTTTTAACAATATCATCTTTTTCGAGTTCTTTAAGTCGTTCTACTAAAACTCGATCTGAACATGCCTCAATGCAGCGAGCCAAGTCTTTAAAACGCATATCTTCTGTATCACATAATGAACTAATAATTAAGCCGTTCCATTTTTTGCCAATTATTTGAAAAGCATTGATAAAATGACCACATAATTCGTAGTCTTCGGGTTTACAGGGAGCGCTCTCCTTTTTTTCTTTGACTTCTTGCATAAGTAAATTCCTCCATAACCATATATTATATTTTTGTTTTACTCTGACCATAAGTTATTATATGAAATTCACTTACTAAATACAAGTACTATGCAAAGTAATAAATCATAATTCCTGCTGCTACGGCCGCATTCAAGGATTCCGCCTTACCTTTAATTGGAATATACAGTTTTTCATCACTTAAGCTGGCAATCGTAGAGCTAACACCATGAGCTTCATTACCAATAATTAAAGCAAGTTGTGGTACTTTATCAAAATCAGGCAATTGCTTAGCAGTCTTATCTAACATACTTGCATAAACGGGAATTGCCGCATCTTGAAAATCAGTGATGACATCAGCCAAATCACGCTTAATCAAATCAATGTGGAATTGGCTGCCTTGCATTGCTCGCTGGGTCTTAGGGTTATACAAATCTGCACTTTCTGGAGAAAGTACCACCCCATCAAAGCCAGCTGCATCAGCTGTTCTAATGATTGTTCCAACATTACCTGGGTCTGCTAAATTATCAAGTAAAACCCACTTACCATAATTAAATGGAAATTCACGAGGTTGATCAATTTTTAGTACCATAAAAATTTCTTGTGAATTCTTGGTACTGCTTAAATGACGCGCAATCGCTTTATTGATCAAAATTACATTCTTACCACTTAGATCGACATCATAGTCTTCCTCTGCCTTATCGAGAGCTTCTTCAGTACCCAAGAGATATTGATACTTTTTACCAGATTTAATGGCTTCATCAAACAAATGAAAACCTTCAATTAAGTAGCGGCCTTCTTCATCTCGATACTTCTTCTGCTTTAACTTAGCTAACTTTTTAACCGTTGCATTATTAACTGAACTAATTTGTTGCATATGTTTCTCCTTTTTTAATCCTTTTCTATTATAAAGTATAATGAGCATGGAACATGTTAAAATTAAAAATGAAATTGATTTTTAAGTCATGTGGTGATAAGTCAATGTAAATTGTAAATTTTATTTTTAATTAGTTTGTGTTAAAGCCAAAATTTGCGTGCATGAAACTAG
>NZ_PCYT01000005.1:0-52727 GCF_002553735.1 Lactobacillus sp. UMNPBX17 | reverse complement strand
ATATACAGAATTTAATTTTCAAAAGTGTTCAATTTGAAATTGCAATTTTCGAATATAATATTTTTCTTATATTAATATAATAAATAAAGAACAACTCTTATAAAGCTAACTTTTTTAATTTTATTTTACTTTTCTACTTGTATTTTTAACACAAAAAAGGATTCTTTTCATCTGAATCCTCTTAATTTTAATATATTTTTTTAACTTGTTCCTGAATACTGTCTTTATCCAAGAATTCATCATAAGTAGTATCTTGTCTGCTGACGATTCCTTTAGGGCCAACTTCGATGATATGATTGGCAATTGTTTGAATAAATTCGTGATCGTGAGAAGTAAATAATATTGAACCAGGATATGCTACCAAAGCGTCGTTCAAAGCAGTAATTGATTCCAAATCAAGGTGATTAGTTGGATCATCCATAATTAATACGTTAGCCGGCTCAAGCATCATTCTAGACAATTGACAGCGAACTTTTTCACCACCAGATAATACTTTAATTTTCTTCTCAATTTCTTCCCCACTGAAAAGCATTCTTCCTAAGAAACCACGAAGGAATGTATTATCATCTTGTTCCTTAGTCGCATATTGTCTTAACCAATCTAAGATAGTTAAATCATCGTTATTAAAGTTTGCATTTAAATCACGAGACATGTAGTTAAAGGCTGTAGTCTGACCCCAGGTAACAGTGCCTGTATCTGGCTTAATTTTGCCAGCAATAATATCAAGCAAAGCGGTTGTTGCTAAAGCGTTACGTGATAAAAATGCAACCTTGTCACCGGGACGAACTATAAATGAAACATTATCTAAGATCTTTTCACCATCAACTGAGTATGAAACGTTTTCTACCTTAACCAAATCATTTCCAAGATCACGATGCATTTCAAATTTAACAAATGGATACTTTCTTGATGATGGTTTAATATCATCCAAAGTAATTTTATCAAGTTGCTTCTTACGAGAAGTGGCTTGACGTGACTTAGACGCATTAGCTGAGAAGCGGGCAATAAATTCTTGCAGCTGCTTAATCTTTTCTTCTTTTTTGGCATTCTGATTAGCTGCTAATTCATTAGCCAACTTACTTGATTCATACCAGAAATCATAGTTACCAACATAAAGTTGAATCTTGCCACGATCAACATCACACATTTCAGTACATACCTGATTTAAAAAGTGACGGTCGTGTGAAACTACGATCACAATATTTGGATAATCAGCCAAAAAGTTTTCTAGCCATTCCACTGTGTGAACATCAAGACCGTTAGTTGGTTCGTCAAGTAAAAGAATATCTGGATTACCAAATAAAGCTTGAGCTAAAAGCACCTTAACCTTTTCTGATTCAGGCAATTCCTTCATTAACATCTGGTGTTCACTTTCAGGAATATCTAATGACTGTAACAATTTAGAAACATCAGCTTCAGCATTCCAGCCATCAAGCTCTGCAAACTTACTTTCAAGTTCTGCCGCCTTAACACCATCTTCATCACCAAAATCAGGCTTAGCATAAAGCGCATCTTTTTCCTTCATTACTTGATAAAGTTCTTTGTGCCCTTGAATAACCGTATCCATAACGGTGAAATCTTCAAAAGCAAAGTGATCCTGGTTAAGACTAGACATTCTTTCATTCGGATCAATGCTGATTGAGCCTGTCGTTGGTTCAAGCTTACCTTCTAGCAATTTAAGAAAAGTAGATTTACCAGCGCCATTTGCACCAATCACACCGTAACAATTACCTGGGGTAAATTTTAAGTTAACATCTTCATAAAGTGTACGGCCGCCAAATTTAAGACTTAAGTCGGATACTGTAATCAATCGTTATACCTCACTATTATTAATTTAAAAAAGTTAAAATTATGTATCAGTATATCAAAAAAAGCAGATCCAAATGAAGTACGAATCTGCTTTTTTTACTTTTAATTAAAATTTCTTGAAGCTATCCAATTTTTCCTGGGTAATATCACGAATAATTGCAGTAGCTAAATCAACGGATGCCTTAAAGTCTTTGTAACTGCTGAAGCAATATGGGGAGTGCTCGTAACGCACTGGAATACCGATGACAATTGTTGGAGCACCATTTTCGTAGTAAATTGCGGCACCGTCTTGGCCACCACCAGTTCTAACTGAACGAGTGTATGGAATGTTGATCTTGTCAGCCAAGTCGCAAGCATACTGTTGAAACTTAGGATTTGGCAAGAATGTAGTATCCATATCACGAAGCATTGGTCCACGCTTTAAACCGGTTTGTGAAAGCCAATCAGGAGTGAAGGTGTCATCTGCTGGACAGCTTTCAAGTACAATACATAGATCTGGCTTAACTTTTCTAGCAGTTACGTAAGCTCCGCGAAGACCTACTTCTTCTTGGCTAGACAAAGCGGCAACAACATCAAAGTTAGTTTCTTCACCCTTCAAGTTGTCCAAAACGTCAATCATCGCACCGGCACCAAAACGGTCGTCGAAGTCTTTACCAAAGAACAACCCAGATTTTTCGTGGTATTCGCATTTTACATCAACAAAGATTGGACAACCTGTGTCGATTTTGTAGTCCTTAATTGTTTCTTCACGGCTGCTTGAACCAACATCAATTGACATATCGGCAACGTCAGGCACGTTGTTTCTTTCAGCAGCAGTCATAAAGTGTGGTGGCTTAGTTGCGACAACACCAGGGATGTATTCGCCATCGCGGTTTCTAACCTTAACCTTCAAAGCAGGGATATTGTATTTTACCCAGCCGCCGAGTGGAACAAACTTGATTAAACCATTTGGACGAACGGCCTGGGTGATAAAACCAACTGCATCTGAGTGGGCATCAAGTTGAATTACAGGACGGTTGCCCTTGTTTTCCTTCTTTGATGCATAAACATTGAGCATCCCGTCAGTCTCAATATTGGCTGTCTTTTCTGCATAGCTAGTAAAAAGTTTAACGAATTCTTCTTCAAAACCAGATGTAGCGTTAGCATCTGAGAATTTTTTAAGCATTTCGATTTCTTGTGCTTTTTCCATAATTTTCTCCTTCTGTAAGTCCTTACATCAAATTTTATCATAGTTCTTTATCTTTATTTTTTGCTAAACTAAAATTAGGAGGGTTTACATCGTGAAAGAAAAACCTATTTGGAAGAAAAATCTATTCGTCTTATCGATCGCGGTCTTCATTGCAGGAATCGCATTTTCAGAAATTATGCCTTTCTTATCGTTATACATTAACACGTTAGGCAACTTCTCTCACCAACAACTTAACTTCTGGTCTGGGATCGTTTATTCTGGTACGTTCATCGTTTCAGCGGTTGTTTCTCCTTGGTGGGGCAAATTAGCTGATAAAAAAGGACGTAAACCAATGATTTTGCGGGCCGGAATCGGGATGTCCGTCGTTATCGCCTGCATGGGGTTAGTTCAAAATGTTTGGCAATTGCTTTTGCTTAGAATGCTGCAAGGTGTATTTGCCGGCTTTATTTCTAACTCTAATGCCTTAGTTGCCACCGAAACGCCGAAGACAAATTCTGGACAAGCTCTAGGAACGATTGCTTCAGCGACCACTGCCGGTACCTTGCTGGGACCACTTGTTGGTGGTGCTTTAACATCAATTTTTTCATACCGCATTACCTTTATGATCACTGGTGGCTTGCTCTTATTATGCTCAATCTTAGTTCTATTCTTCGTTCATGAAGACGACTTTAAGCCAGTTACCGCAAAAAAATTGGACAAAGCCAGCGGCGTAATTAAGTCGCTTCGTTCGCCTCATCTGATCTTTGGTTTGCTATTAACCACTTTAATTATTCAAGCAGCTAATAACTCCATTAACCCAATCGTTTCACTATATGTCCGCCAATTACTTAACGGCCATGATAACGTTGTCTTCATCTCTGGTGTTATCGCCGCCCTTCCTGGGATTGCTACTTTCCTAGTGGCCTCCCGCTTCGGTGCACTTGGTGATAAAATCGGTACTCACAAAATCATCGTGGCTGGTTTTATTGCGGCATCAATTTTCTTCTTCCTGACCGCTTTTGTACGAAACACAGTTGAATTAGGAATTTTGCGCTTCTTAGTTGGTTTTTCTGACGCTTGTTTATTCCCACAAGTACAAACGATGTTAACCAAAAACTCACCTGCCGCCGTTACTGGCCGTATCTTTTCATGGAACCAGTCGGCTATGTACATCGGCAACATCGTAGGACCATTACTTGGTTCATTCGTATCAGGGATGTTCAACTATAGCATGGTCTTCATCGTCACCACGGTGATCGTATTAATCAATCTACTTTTGTTCAGAATCAACGTCATTCGCAATTTACAGTAAAAATAAAAAGCTTGAGAAAAATCTCAAGCTTTTTATTCTGCCGCTTTTTTGGCTTCATGTCTGTTATAAATAAAGTTAACTACGTACGCACAAATCATTAAAAACAGTGCCACATACATAATTTCGATAATTCCTGAATGGAAAATTCTTCTCATGATTGGCAATAATGCAGTTGGCAAACTCTTAGCCGATTCCGCATCACTCAACTTGTTCATCATGGTCATCGTAATGCCGCGATGACCGGTGATTCCTCGAGCCAAAGCCAAGTTCATGATGACCCCATAAATGGCAGCCATCACAGTTTGAGCAAGAATTCGAATCAAGAAACTCAGTGACGTAGCCGGTGCCATATCTTTTTCACTGGCGTCAATCTGCACCTTGATCTGCAAAATAACAAAGATCGAACCTACACCTAAACCAGATAAAGCTGCAATGATCATCAAGATTTGATACGGCGTGTTCATTGGCACCAAGATCAAGCCTAAAACGGTAATGACGATCAAAGTAAAATCGATAATGAGCAAACGATAATTGCTAAAATGACGCAAGAAATATGGCGCGCTTTGTGAACCGGCAATATCCAAAATGGAGTTAGGGATCAAGGTCATCCCACCGATTAAAGCGGAGGTCCCTAAAATGGCCTGCGACCACATTGGCAAATAAGTGTTAACTGAAATATAAGCACCCCATGCTAGGGCAAACAGGATAAAGTCGCCCACCAGCGCTTTATTCATAAAAACACTCAACGGTACAACAGGACTATCTGCCTTGTTTTCCACAAAGATAAAGGCAACAAGTAAGGTAACTCCGATAATGACGAAAGCTACAACCATGATACCACTAGCTAAACCCAGCATCTGAATTCCAACTAAAAAGCAGGACAAGCCAGCGATCAAAGTGAAGGCACCCATTTTGTCAAAGTGTACTTTTTCCTTAGCCTTGTGCACATCGCGATAAAAGACAAAACTCAAAATAATGGAAATCAGTCCTAATGGGACATTGATGTAGAAGACCCAGTGCCAAGAAAGGGCATCAACAATCCAGCCACCAACAAGCGGTCCCGCAATACATGCCGCACTGAAGCTGGCCGCAATGTAGCTTAAAATAACCGTTCTTCTCTTAATATTCGGATAAATAAAACCGACAATAACATAAGGCAGCGAGCCCATACCGCCGGCACCGATACCCATTAAAATTCTGGCAATTAAGAAGAAGTAAATATTTGGCGCTATCCCTTCAAGTAGAGAACCAACAATAAAGAGGATAAGTGAAAGTTCAAAAGCAAATTTATTGCCCATTCTTTCACCTAATTTGCTCCAAATTGGTACTGAAACGGACATCCCCAGCAAGAAGCAGGCAACAATCCAGCCCATATATTGAATTCCGTGCAGATCAGAAACGATCGCAGGAATTGCCGTATTAATAATGGTAGCGTCTAGTCCTGACATGATATTAGCCAAAAGTAAGGACCAAGTTACCATCGAAATTTGCTTTTTATTCATTCAATCTCACCCTTTTACTTAGAAACTTTTTAACTAGAACATTATGCAAGTTACCTTTATAATTGTCAAAATAGTAAACGGTTTCATGATAAAATATAAATACCTACTTTTTATAGGAGAGATTTTCTATGATTAAATTAATCGCTGTCGATATGGACGGAACTTTTTTAAACTCACAAAGTAAATACAACGAAGTCAGATTCAAGGAGATTCATTCTAAACTTGATGAAAAAGGTATTCATTTTGTCGTAGCTAGTGGTAACCAATATTATCAATTAAAAGATTTTTTCACCGATTATGATGATATTGACTACGTAGCTGAAAATGGTGCACTTATCCGTAATCCAGAAAAGGTTTATACAGTACACTCTTACCCTACTGAAGCTGTTAAAGCCATCGAAAAATTTTTATTAGATCAAGTACCCAATCTTAATTTCTTAGTCTGTGGTGAACAAGCAGCTTATGGCCTAGATATCTTGCCAGAAAAATACTTTAAGATGTCTAGCCATTACTATCATCACTTAGAAAAAATTAAGAGCTTTAGTGACATTCACGATAAAATCCTAAAATTTGCAGTTCAATGTCCCGATGAAAAAACCGACTATTTTGTTCAATTATTCAAGGACAACTTGAGCCAATATAGCGGCGTTACAAGCAGCGGTCACGGAGACATCGACATCATCCAACCTGACATTCACAAAGCTAACGGCTTAAAAGAATTGGGTGATATTTTAGGCATTAAGTTAAGCGAAATGTGCGCATTCGGTGACGGTGGAAACGATCTAGAGATGCTACGAGAAGTTGGCGATGGCGTCGCAATGAAGAACGTCGTTCCAGCCCTTCTTGAAGTGGCTAACCACGTGACTGACACTAACGATGAAGAAGGCGTTTTGAACTACATCGAAAAAAACATTCTTTAGAATCTGCTTGACAATATCCGCTTTTGCTAGTTTAATATAATAAAAATATAGTGATGACCTTTAAAGTTAGTCCTGTGAGGCTAAGAAGGAAATCTGCGTGAGCTAGTCTTTTTTGTGCTAGCAGAAACAGAAAGACCATCTTGGACTCAGTGTCCTTGGTGGTCTTTTTCTTTTGGTCATCCAAGAAAGGAAAAATATATGGCAAAAGAAATTGTTGATGCAATTAGTATGAAACGTGCCTTAATGCGAATGACCTACGAAATTATCGAACGCAACAAAGGTACTGAAAACTTAGTTTTAATCGGAATCAAGACTCGTGGTCTTTACTTAGCACAAAGAATTGCTAAGAACCTTAAGAATCTTGAAGATGTTGATGTTCCTGTGGGAGCAATCGATGTTTCTCAATATCGTGATGACCTGCCAGAAAGCGAAAAGGAAAAGATGATTCATGGTCAACAACTCGACTTTGATATCACCGACAAAAACGTTGTTTTAGTCGACGACGTTTTGTTCACCGGTAGAACTATTAGAGCTGCGCTTGATGCAATCATGGATCAAGGTCGTCCAGCTAAGATCAACTTGGCAGTTTTGACCGACCGTGGTCACCGTGAATTGCCAATTCGTCCTGACTTTATCGGTAAGAACATCCCTACCGCAATGGATGAGGAAGTTAAGGTATCATTGACCGAAGTCGATGATAAAGACGGCATTGATATCATGAACAAATAGGAGTATTTGAATGAGTGAAAAAGAAAAGTTTAGAAACCCGGACGCGATTTTAGACGTCTACGAAAAGCCTGAACTTGGTCAAGGTATCCTGCTCTCCTTGCAGCACATGTTTGCCATGTTCGGTTCAACTGTACTAGTGCCAATTTTGATCGGAATTAACCCAAGTATTGCCTTGCTTTCTTCCGGAATCGGTACCTTGGTCCACATGATCTTGACTCACTTCAAGATTCCAGCATACTTGGGATCAAGTTTTGCTTTCGTTGCTACTATGCAAGCTTTGATGAAAGCCGACGGCTATCCTGCAGTTGCTCAAGGTGCGATTGCTTCTGGTTTAGTTTACGTAATCGTTGCTTTAATCATTGCTAAGGTTGGTTCTGGTTGGGTTAACAAGGTTTTGCCACCAATCGTTGTAGGACCAATTATCATCGTTATTGGTTTGTCTCTTGCTACGACTGCTGCCAATGATGCGATGATGAACAACCAAAAGTATGATTTAACCTACTTTGGTGTTGCCATTTTCACATTGGTCATGACTTTGGTCTTCCAAATGTGTTTCAAAGGCTTCACGAGCTTAGTTTCAATCATGCTCGGCATCATCTGTGGTTATATCTTAGCCTGCTTCTTAGGCATTGTAGACTTCTCAGGTGTTGAAAAAGCCGCTTGGTTCTCTATTCCTTCACTTGATGTGATGGGCATTAGCTACCACTTCAAATGGTACCCAGCAGCCATTTTAGCCATGGCACCAATCGCCTTCGTGACGATGACGGAACACATGGGCCACATTATGGTGCTTAACTCATTGACTAAGCGTAACTTTTTTAAAGATCCTGGTCTTCACAGAACTATGATGGGTGACGGTATTTCAACGATTATCGCCGGTTTCATCGGTGGTCCTCCTACAACTTCATACGGTGAAAACATCGGTGTGTTAGCTATGACTAAGGTGCACTCTGTTTGGGTCCTTGCCGGTGCCGCAGTTTGTGCGATCATCTTCAGTTTTGTTGGTAAGCTTGCTGCGTTAATCGAATCAATTCCAATGCCAGTAATTGGAGGAATTTCATTCTTACTCTTTGGTACAATCGCTTCTAACGGTTTGAAGATCTTAGTTGACGATAAGGTTGACTTTGGTGAAAAACGCAACATGTTAATCGCTTCAGTTATCTTGGTTATCGGTATCGGTGGTGCCTACCTCCAACTTGGCAACTTCCAATTAACTTCAGTTGCCCTTTCAACCATTATCGGTATGATCTTGAACTGGGTTCTTCCTAAGAAAGCTGCCAGTGAAAAGGCACTTGAAGAAAAGAATGAGCAAAAGCAAGATGGTAAGATTTACCAATAATTAATATTAAGCAAAAAGCAGTTAGCTATCACTAACGATAACTAACTGTTTTTATTTTTATCTAAAACTTTCAGCAATCTCTGGGTCCATCTCATCTTCTAAAACGCTATGTTCTTGATCCAGTGTCTTAATCTTTGCCATGTCTTCAGCATCAATCTCAAAGTCAAAGACATCGAAGTTTTCAGCTAATCTTGCTTTATGAACAGATTTTGGAATTACAACATAATTTCTTTGTAAGAACCATCTAATCATCACTTGAGCTGTAGTCTTACCATGCTTTTGCGCAATTTCTGCTAAAACAGGATTGGTAAAAATATGCTCAGCACCTTCCGCAAATGGGGCCCATGCTTCAGGCTGTACACCTTCTTTTTCCATATATGCCTGTGATTTCCACTCTTGATTCCAGACATTTGTTTCAATTTGATTTACCGCTGGCTTCACATTATTGAAGGTAATTAAATCAGCTAACCGTTCATTCCAAAAACTGCTAACACCGATTGCACGAATGCGGCCTTCTTTGTATAAACGTTCCATTGCCCGCCACGTGCCATAATAATCGTTATAAGGCTTATGAATTAGATACAGATCAAGATAATCTAACTGCAATTTCTTCATCGTCTCATCAAAAGCCTTGAGCGTTGCATCATAGCCGTAATCGTCGACCCAGACCTTGGAAGTGACGAAAATATCTTCTCGAGGGACATTACTGTGCTTAATTGCATCCCCCACAGCTTGTTCATTGCCGTAAATTTGCGCAGTATCGACTAGACGGTAGCCGACTTCAAGTCCATCTTCTACGACTTGCTGCGTTTGAGCTAGATCATTAATTTGATAAACGCCAAAGCCAAGGCGCGGCATTTTTACGCCACTGTTTAAAGTTACATATTTTTCCATGATGTTATTCCTTATTAAGAAAAAAGAGTAAAACCACAACGGCTTCACTCCTCCATTATTTTTCAACTTTTGCCTGATAAAAGCCGAAGCTCATCTGACGCAAGGTATCAATGAAGCTTTCCTTATCCAGCTTCTTCCCTGTCGTTAGCGCCTCAAATTCTCCATCAGGATCTTTCAACTTTTGATCCGTTCTATGGAAACCATTCCGCTCATAGAACTTAAGTCGGCTAACTCGCTGTTTATAATTCTTCGCCTTTGAAGTTACTGGCTCAATATCAATCACAATTTGCTTATCTGGAAAACGATCTTCAAGCATGGTCAAAATCTTGGAACCATAGCCTTGGCCGCGCAATTCTTCATTGATTGCCAAGTAGGTCAAATAAACCGTCTTATCGTTTTCGGCATAATAAGTAATGCCGCAGAACTGATCTCCATTGTAAATTGCGTGAAACTTAACATTACGGTGTAGTGACATCGCTAAAAGAGAAAACATTGAGAATCTTTCCCATGCAGGAAAGGCCTTCATGTATAAATCTTTTGCGTCACGGTATGCTTTTGTGCCCCATCGGGCGGGTTTCGAGTCTAAAATAATATCCTTCTTTTCTAATTAAAATCACTATTAAAACTCAATACCATAATAATAACAGAAAAACTGCCGCATGACGCGACAGTTGCTCTGTTTTTCACAATATTTTATTGTCTAAATCAACTTATACTTCTTCATCAATTCTTCAACATAAGTGCCCTTAACCTTCTTGAGCATCCCCTTAATTACCAACTTCTCAGGCATTGGTAAATCAAGGTCTTCAAGCTTCTTTTGATCGTTCAAGTAGTACATCGCATTCATCAACATTCTGACATCAAATGCAGAAGCAAATACTTCAGGTACGCCACGATCAATATCAAGCAATGTATAGACAGCTTCCATCGCAGTTCTAACTGAATATTCAGTAGTAAAGACGGTGTCTCTTGGTGTTTCTGCAAAGTTACCGATGAAGGCTAAGTTCTTTGAATGATCTGGAACTACCTTCGGTCTGTCGCCTAATGCTCTTGGCATAAAATATGAAGTAATATATGGCATGTGTGCTGGAATAGTAGTTGCAGCTGCAGCCATTTCAGGAATTCTTTCTTCAGGAACACCCATGTGGTAAAGCCATTCTTCACACAATTCAATGCCATTACAGTCAGGCATGGTCTTTTCTACATAATTACCCTTAGTGTCTGAGAACAAACCATAAAGCCAAACAATCAATTCATTTGGCTTTTGTGCCTTAAAGTGTGGTTGACGACTAATTGAGTAACCTAATAACCAGTTAGAATCCTTAATCGTAGTTGGTCCACTAGTAACAATTGAACCACTGTGTGGATCCTTCTTATTAACTGCTTCAATAAATGGCACAATATCATCATTCTTAAAGGTAATTGTAGCTGACATTCTCCAGTTAGCCTTTGGAATATCCTTGCAGAAGACCTCTGGATGACCAAAGTCTTCATCTTGAGCAGCCAAGTTCTTCCATAATTGCCAGCTAGCACCTAATTCATGCTCTGCTGGAGCTGGGTGGAAGTTATCACCATAAGTAGTGCTTTCAGTGATAGAACCGTTAGTGACAAAGACAAGATCGTTTTCAGTTAAATCAATTGTCTTTCTTTCACCTTTTTCAGTTAAAACAATTTGCTTGGCAACTTTTTTACCATCTGAACGGTTAACAAAGATGTTATCTACTACAGTGTCGTAATGGAATTGTACGCCATGTCCTTTCAAATATTTAACCATTGGCAGAATTAATGATTCATATTGGTTATACTTAGTAAAGCGAAGTGATGATAAATTCTTCAATGTGGCAACGTGTTGAACGAAACGCATCAAGTAGCGACGCATTTCCATTGCACTTGCCCATGGTTCAAAGGCAAACATAGTTGACCAGTAAAGCCAGAAGTTGGATTGGAAGAATTCTTTGGTAAAGACTTCGTTAATCTTCTTATTTTGCAAATCTTTTTCAGGTGTTAAGCAAAGGTCGATGATTTCCTTTACTGCCTTAGGTGTTAACAATAGTTGACCGTCAGTTGGTAAAGCTTCGCCGCGATTGATGATGACACGGGTTTTAGCATAGCTTGGATCTTTTCTATTCAAGCGATAGAATTCATCCAAAATTGATTCGCCTTCATGTTCGGTTGAAGGAATTGATCTGAATAAGTCCCATAAGCATTCAAAGTGTGGCTCCATTTCACGACCACCACGGATGATATAACTTTCTTTTTCTTTATTGTAAATACCATCCATTGAACCACCAGGAAGGGCTAATTCTTCAAAAATGTGAATTCTATTGCCCTTCATTTGTCCATCACGAATCAAGAATACAGCGCTGGCAAGAGCAGCTAATCCTGATCCAACAATATATGCTGATTTTTGATCAACGTCTTTTGGCTTTTCAGCCTTTACAAATGCTTCATAATTACCATTGCTATAATGCATAATTTACACTTCTTTCAAATAATCGTTACACCTGTAACTATTTACAGCTATAATAATAATGTAAGCGATATCGTTTGTCAAATTAAAACTAATCAAAGGATGATTTTTTATGAATATGAAAAGTCTGCACACGCAGCAACAGATAGAAGAAGCCTTATTTTCTTTATTACAAAAAAAGCCTTACGCCGAAATTTCCATTGCAGAAATTACGCGTAAAGCTCATGTTTCTCGTACTTCTTTTTATCGTAACTATAGTCAAAAAAATGACGTACTAACGCTATTTTTAGCTAATCAATATAAAAAATTTATTGTTGATATTAATGAACATAAATTAAAGACATTGACCAAACAGCTAATTGTTTATCTGACATTTTTTAAAGAAAATCCTAAAGTCATGAAAATCTTGTTAGACGCTGGTTTTGAAGGCAGTCTATTAAACTTTCAAACTCGCTATTTGAAAAAACTGCTTGGTGTCTACCACCCAGACTTAAATTTACCAGATTATGCAGTCGCCTACCAATCAGGCGGAATTTATATGCTCTTAATTTGGTGGGTTAAGCAGGATTATCAAACTCCACTCGAAGATTTAATTAATTATGCGGAAAAACACATTATGCTTTAATGTCTTATTATTGCAATTTCTTGCGCTTTTTGCCAAAGTTAAAGTAGAAATTCAGCACAAAGGCAATGATTAACAAAATTAACGATACCAACATAATTTCTTTGATTCCGGCATGGAAAATAGTTCTCATAGTTGGTACTAAATTCTGCGGCAATAATTTTGCACTTTTGGCGTCACTCAATTTATTCATCATGGCCATCGTAATACCTTTATGCGTATGAACTCCACTTGCTAAGTTCAAGTTCATAATTACGCCGTACACAGCTGCCATCACAGTTTGTGCCAAAATTCTAATCAAATATGACGTTGAAGTAGCTGTAGCCATATTCTTTAATCCAGCATCTAGCTGCACTTTTAACTGCATAGCAACGAAGATAAAGCCAACACCAATTCCTGAAAACGCACCAATAAACGTCAATATCTGTACTGGCGTATGAATATCAGCCAAAAACAAACCGACGGACGAAATCATCATCGCAATGATTCCAATTAAAGCCAATTTAAATGTTGTCATATGTTCTTGAATAGCCGCTACGCTTTGGGAAGCAATGATTTCTACGATTGAGTTAGGAATCAGAGTCATCCCACCTAAAAGTGCGGATAAACCGAGTAATGCTTGAGCCCACATCGGCATATAAGTATTAACAGCAATAAATGCACCCCAAGTGAAGGCAAATAAAAGAAAATCACCGTCTAAATCTTTATTTTTAAATAAGGATACCGGAATGATTGGATTAGCCGCATGATTCTCACGAATAAAGAAGAGAACAATAAACACTAGACTAACAATAATCAAGCTAATGACAATCCAGTTAGCTGTTAACCCAACTAGTTGAACGCCCATTAAGAATAAAAGCAATCCAATAACTAATAATCCGGCACCAGGAATATCGAAGACTGGTGTTTTTTCTGGTGTAACAGGCTTGTAGTAAACAAGACAGATGATTAATGCTATCAAACCGATTGGAATATTAATATAGAAAACCCAGTGCCATGAAAAGGCATCGATTAACCAACCACCAACCAATGGTCCTAAAATAGCAGCTCCATTCCAGCTTGCTGTTAAGTAGCCTAATACCTTAGTTCTGGTTTTAATATTTTTAAAAACATAACCGGCAATGATATAAGGAAGAGACCCCATACCACCAGCACCGATCCCCATGATGAATCTAGAGCATAAGAAAAAGATAATATTAGGTGCCATACCTTGTAAAGCAGAACCTAAAACAAACAAAATCAGTGAAATTTCAAAGGCCTTTTTATTAGTGATTTTCTCGCCTATCTTAGTCCAAATCGGAATTGAAATAGACATCCCTAATAAGAAAATAGCAACAATCCATCCCATAAACTGAATTCCATGCAAAGCTGCAACAATCGCTGGAATTGCGGTATTAATAATCGTCCCATCAAGTCCTGACATCACATTACCTAACATCAAGGCAATGGTGACCATCGTAATTTGTTTTTTATTCATTCAAATTTCCCCTTTAAAAAACAAAAACTCCTATTATCAACGATAATAAGAGTAAAAAAATATGGAGGATACAGGGCTCGAACCTGTGACCTCCTGCTTGTAAGGCAGATGCTCTCCCAGCTGAGCTAATCCTCCATTATGGGGCGGAATGTGGGATTCGAACCCACGCATGCTGGATCCACAAACCAGTGTGTTAACCCCTTCACCAATTCCGCCATAAAACGGTCCATGTGGGATTTGAACCCACGATCTCCTCCGTGACAGGGAGGCGAGATAAACCACTGCTCCAATGGACCAATCAGAGGAGGATGTGGGATTTGAACCCACGCGCGGCAGAACCGCCTAACGGTTTTCAAAACCGTCCCCTTAAGCCACTTGGGTAATCCTCCATAGCCGAACAGATACTATTATACTAAAGTGAGATAAAAGCGCAAGTGTTTTTTGCAAAAAAATAGATATTGATCAAATTGACCAATATCTATTTTTAATCTATCTTCTTTTAATCATGCAAATTCTTTTGATATAGCAAGTACTTATATTCTTTTCCAGCAATTTCTACAAATTTTTCAGTTGCATTATTAATCCAACCAAAATGTTCAAAAAATTGTCGTGCATTTTCGTCTCCATCAATGCACCATAGATAGATCTTGCCATACCCCATCTTTTTTAATTCGTTTTCGGCAGCATTAAGTAGAGTTTTCCCAATATTAAATCCTTGAAAATTAGGTTCAACATAAAGAGCCATTAATTCACCGCATCCGAGCATGCGCGTATCACGAGGACGACCATAACTTACGGCTGCACGAATTTGATTATCATCATCAACAAAAATCAAGTTGTGACGACCACTCTCATTTAATCGTTTAACCCAAGCATTTTCAGGAATATTATCTAAAAATACATCTGGCAATATATTTTTATATGTATCTTGCCAACACTTTTGAAAAAGTTGACTTGTTTCTTTTGCCTCATCTTCAAAAATTAGTGGTTTAATAATCATTTTTTACTTCTTTGTAAGAACAGTTACGGCTTCAACATGTGGAGTCTGTGGGAACATATCAACAGGATCAATACGCTTAAATTCATAACCCTTTTCTTGGAACAATTGCAAATCACGTACCAAAGTGGCAGGATTACATGAAATATAAACGACTTTCTTAGGTCCTGTCTTAACAGTTGCATTAATAAATTCAGGAGTTAATCCCTTTCTTGGCGGATCAACAAATACTACATCGGTTTTAAGACCACTCTTAGCCCAACGTGGCATAATTTCTTCCGCCTTACCCAAATAATACTTAGCATTAGTAATATCATTAAGCTTAGCATTATCCTTAGCATCTTTAATCGCATCCCGAACTACTTCAATGCCTCGAACTGCTTTAACATGCTTAGCAACACTTAACCCAATAGTTCCAATACCTGAGTAAGCATCAATTACAACATCATCTGGTTTTAAATCAGCCTGTTTGATTGCCAAATTGTACAAACGAGGTGTTTGCAAAGAATTAATTTGGAAGAAACTTTGAGGTGAAATTCTAAACTTCAAATCTCCAATTTGATCAGTAATTTGATCATTACCGAATACCAAGTAATCCTTTTGTCCCAAAATCACGTTTGTCTTCTTAGGATTATAATTTAAAATCAAACCAGAAACGCCTGGAATTTGGCTAACTTCTGCAGCAACATTTGGTAATTGCATGAAATCTTTGTGCAAGCAAACTAAAATTACCATCATTTCGCCAGTAGATTTGCTACGACGAACTTCTAAGTAACGCACTTCGCCCTTATTATTAATTTCATCATAAGCGGGCACTTTATATTTACGCAAAATATCTCTTACGGCTACTAAAACTCGATCAATTTCGGGATCAGTAGTAAAGAAATTAGTCAAAGGCACTAAATCATGCGAATGACGTCTAAAGAAGCCAATTTCAAGTTTGCCATTTACTTCACGCACAGGAACTTGCGCCTTATTACGGTAACCAACTTCTTCAGGACTAGCTAAAGTTTCCCCAACTTCAATATTTTCTAAATGTGCCTTTTTAAGCAGGTTAACTACTTGATTACGCTTAAAAGCAAGCTGCTTATCATATTTAATATGCGCAAGTGAAGCTAAACCAGTTTGAACGCCCCGATTTAATTCAACTTTTACTCGATCAGGGCTTTCTTTTTTAATTTTTTCAATTTTTGCAAAAGCAAAATTCTTCTTAACTTTTAAAATTTTTGCACTAACTATTTCTCCTGGAAGTGCATTCGTTACGAATACCGTCATTCCATTGTAATGAGCAACGCCCATTGCTTCGTATGAAAGATCAGTGATTTCTAAATCTATAACTTGATTCTTTTCCATAAACACTCAGCCTTTTTTAATAAACCATTTAATTCTTTTCTATTATAATACTCGATTTAAAATTACTACAAAATTATTTTATCTAAAAGTATTGACAGATTTTTTTAATCTTGCTATCATATTTTTCAACAATCAACGACAAAGTAGCTGCTTCGTTAAGCGTTCAGAGATCTGGTGGTTAGTGCGAACCAGTCAGGCGAAGTTAGACAAATTACATCGTGATTAAATATTGTTCGGATAACTTTTCAGAACCGTTACCATCTGATAGAGATTCAAACTCTTATGCTTGAAAGAGTGGGTGGTACCACGGCTATCGTCGTCCCGTTGACTATTTAGTCAACGGGATTTTTTTTTGGAGGAATAAAAATGAAAAAGCAAAAAGTCTCCTTTACGGAATCAATTATTATCCTCATAGCTTTATTGGCTATTTTAGGTATTTCAGTAATCAAGTTCGGTTTATCGCCAGAAGTACCCGTTTTATTCACGGTTCTTTTGCTCACATTCTGGGCAAGACTTCGCGGCTTTACCTGGACAGATGTCCAAGATGGTATTAAAGAAGGTATTGGCGTAGCCATCATCCCTATCTTTATTTTTATTTTAATTGGTGCCTTAATTGGTCTTTGGATTAAAGCGGGTATTATCCCTTCCATCATGGTATTGGGTTTCCATTTAATTAGTGGTAGTTTCTTTGTTCCATCTGTTTTTGTAGTCTGTGCAATCGTTGGGGTAGCCATTGGTAGTGGTTTTACTACTATCTCTACAGTTGGGATTGCCCTCTTCGGTATTGGTGCCAGCATGAATGCAAATCCAGCTTTAGTTGCCGGTGCTATCATCTCAGGTGCCGTATTTGGCGATAAAATGTCTCCATTATCAGATTCAACTAATTTGTCATCTGCAGTGGCTGAAAGTGAATTATTCGCCCACATCAAGAACATGATGTGGTCAACTATCCCATCATTTGTTGTTTCCTTAATTCTGTTCTGGATTCTTGGTAACAGCGGTCAAATGGATCTAACTAAGATTGAACGTACTTCTCACGTTTTACAAACTAACTTCTCTATTTCTTGGTGGGCAATCGTTCCAATCGTTTTGATGCTCCTTTGCGCTTGGCGTAAGGTTCCAGCTATCCCTACTCTTTTCATCAACATTGCAGCAACTGTCATCATGATTTTTGCCCAAAATCCTCACGAATCAGTGCAATCATTAAATAATTTAATCATGAATGGTTTTGTTGCCAAAACTAGTGATGCTTCTGTTAACGCCTTGCTTACTCGTGGTGGTATTTCTAGCATGATGGCTACTGTTGCCCTAATCATCTCTACTCTTTCATTAGGGGGGATGTTAATGAAATTCAGCGTAGTTCAAAGCGCAATGGAACCACTTGTTAAGCATTTGAGAAAGCCAGGTCGTTTAATTACTGTTACTATTCTTTCAGGTATCTGCATTAACTTGTTTGTTGGTGAACAATACTTATCAGTAATTTTGCCAGGTCGAGCATTTAAACCTGCTTTTGATAGAATTAAGCTTTCACCACTTGCACTTAGCCGTGTACTTGAAGATGGTGGTAGTGTTATCAACTACTTAATTCCATGGGGCGTTGCCGGTTCATTTGCTGCCGCTACCTTGGGCGTTCCAGTTTTACAATTCTTACCATTTGCATTCTTTAGTTTACTTTCACCGGTATTCTCAATCATCAGCGGATTTACTGGTATCGGTTTAAAGTGGGCTAAAGACAAAAAATAAACTTTAAAATTAAAAGAGTGCCTGAGCACTCTTTTTTAGTTATTCATATTTTCCATTCTAATTTGGGCTTTCTTATGCTCTTCACTTTCACGATATGGTTCATACACAATATCAGTGATCACAATTTCTGCACCATTCTTTTCAAAAACAAGCGCTTGATCTAGCTCGGCGTTCACCATTTTGCTTTTTTGATTATTTCGCTTAAATTTCAAATCATCTAATTCGCGATCAATAAATGTTTTTTGTGATCCCGTTAATTGCTGATATTTCTCCCACGCATTTTTAGTAAAACTTAAAACTAAACCTTTTTTCTCTGCCTGCTCTGGACGACTACTACGTTCACCGCGTACTTCATTATCTGAATATTTTTTATCCATAAAATCACTTCCTTAATTTAACTATACGGTAAAAGAACACACTACAAAACTTATTTGCTCTAGCTATAACAATCATAAGAAAACCTTAAAAACTAGCTCTATAAACGGCAATACTACACTTTTTTTCTAAATACGTTAAAATATATAAGACAACTAAATAAAAGAAAGAGTGACATACAATATGGATAACTTTTCAAATCCTGGACGTCGTGAAATTCATGACGTTGCAGAAGTTAACGGTTTTCTTTCAAAAATGTATGGCTACATGGGACTATCTGTTTTAGTTTCAGCTATTGCCGCATTTTTGACCATGACTGTCTTTAGATCAGCAGTGATGCAAATGCCACCTGCAATGATGTGGATTATTCTTTTTGTTCCAATTGGTTTATCATTGGGCATCAATTTTAAAGCTACTAGAAATCCTGTTGCTGGCTTTGTAATGTTAATGATCTTAGCCGTAATCTATGGCTTTGAATTTGCACTTCTAGCTGGCTTCTACACCCAAGCTCAAATCGGTACAGCATTTGTATCATCTGCAGCTGTATTCGGTGCAATGGCTATCTTTGGTACATTCACTAAGAAGAACTTAAACAACATGGGTTCTTACTTAGGAGCTGCCTTAATCGGTTTAATAGTTGCGATGGTCGTTAACATTTTCTTGCGCAATTCCGTTGCAAGTTTCGTCTTTTCAATCATTGGTGTAGTGATCTTCACTGGGTTAACTGCTTATGATGCACAAAAGATGAAGGCAATTTACAACAACTATGGCAGTCAAGTTTCAACCAATGGTTTAGCTGTACTTGGTGCATTGCAACTTTACTTAGATTTCGTGAACATCTTCTTGTTCTTGCTTCAAATTTTTGGCATGGGCGGAGATCGCGACTAATATCAATAAAAAGAGATGCAGAAAATCTGCATCTCTTTTTTTATCTAAACCCTCTACTATTAATGGGCATTAAGAATGAAATAAACGGAATAAGAATATATAGAAACATAGCCACTCTAGGTAAAATCAATGATAATAGAATCAAAAATATTGTCAAAACAAGAACCAGAATAATTCTATGTACCGAAGTTTTTACCATCATAATGTTCATTACCTGCGGGCTTCGCATCAATGGCTTGGCACCGAAATATTGCACAAACACTTTTAAAATTTGAGCAATGAAATACACAATTCCAAAATTTGTCACCGCAAAGGCGGAATCTCGCATCATGATCCACTTAGTCATCACAGGTAAAAGTGATAAGTAGCCAACAAACAAAAATCACAAATAGCGGTAATTTTATCAGGTTTAAAGATGAAATAAGAAAAAGCTAAATGCAAATCATACCAAAAATCCGCAATAATAAAGAAAGCTATAATGAAAATCACGATATTTCCTAAAAATTCTAAATATTGGCTTGTTTTAAAAGCGGGCTGTATTTGCAAAACAATAATCGTAATAATGATTGCAATTACTGCATCATTAAAAGTTTCAACATGTTCTCGCAATCTTTCAGGCTCTTTTTGCTGCGCCTGACGCACTTTCTCCCTTGCTTCTTTTAATTCTTCCTTCTGAACCTTCGATAATGTCGACTATCGAACACTTTATGCAGTTTAAACATTTTTCACCTAAAAATGGAGCTTAGCGCAATTAGCTAAGCTCCATTTATTTTTATAATTTTAACTTTTATTTACCAACGTAAAATTCAATGCGTTGTTGTAAATTATCAAATTCTACTGGGCAATAACCACCAATTTCACCATCAAGGTTAACTGGCAAATCTTGTCCTGCACTCTTACCGATCAGCTCGGCCTTTAAGCTACGCGTCTTGGTATAAATAATATTAGGATCATCAACGTGTTTACCATTCAAGGCTAAAGCCATCAGCTTCATCATGCTGACAGGGTCAGAGGGCTTAACCACAATTAATTGGAATAAGCCATCACTAAGTTGTGCATCTGGCATAACTTGTTCAAAGCCACCAATTGAATTGGTCATTCCAAGTAAGAACATGGAGAGCTTGCCTTCATATACGCCATCATCGTAAGTCAAGCGCATTTCATTCTCTGTCAAGCGAGGCAACATTTCTGCACCCTTGATTAAGTATGCAGCATACCCTAAAGCTGATTTAACTTCAGATGGCACACCATACGTTAATTCTGTTAAAGAACCGCTGGCAGCAATATTTACAAAATATTGAGTTTGATTGCCAAAAACTGCTTTACCGATATCCATTTTCCGTGTTTTATTTTTCAGAATAACTTTCGCTGCATCTGGAATATTATCACGTGGAATGGCTAATGCACGTGCATAATCATTAGTAGTACCAGCAGGAATAATTGCCATCTTAGGTCTATGCTCTAAAAATGCAATTCCGTTAACTACCTCATTGATCGTACCGTCTCCACCAGCAGCTACAATCAGGTCAAAACCTTCTTTTGCAGCACGCGTAGCTTCATTGCGAGCACTATTTTGTTCAGGTGTAGTTCTAAACGCACTAGCTTCATAGCCAGCTTGCTCTAACACATCTAAAATATCGGCCACGTTTTTGGGCATCTGCTCGTGACCGGATACAGGATTATAAATTAATCTTGCTTTACTAGTCATAATTACTACCTTAACGTTCTAAAAATTAGCGACTTTGCAATTCTTGGTTAAGCAACTTGTTAACCATCTTAGGGTTAGCCTTACCACGAGTTTGCTTCATGATTTGACCAACTAAGAAGCCGATTGCACGGTCCTTACCATTCTTAAAGTCTTCAACTGATTGTGGGTTATCGTCAACAACCTTCTTAACCATTGGAGCTAAGACTGAAGTATCCGACAATTGAACCATACCGTTGTCTTCAACGTACTTCTTAGGATCAGTACCGTTAGCAATAGTTTCAGCAAAGACCTTCTTAGCGATCTTAGATGAAATAGTACCATCTTTGATCAACTTGATCATTTCTGCTAAGTGTTCTGGAGTAAGCTTAATGTCATTCAAGCTTACACGGTGATCGTTCAAGTAACCATTTACTTGAGTGTTCATCCAGTTAGCAGCAAGTGTTGGATCGGCACCAGCTTCGACTGCAGCATCGAAGAAGTCTGAGCTTTCCTTAGTTTGAAGCAAAACATTTGCATCGTATGGCTTCAAACCAAACTTGTTAACATAGTCATCGTAACGATCAAATGGGCTCTTTGGAAGTTCCTTAGCAATTTGATCGATCCATTCTTGGCTAATGTGATCAGGAGCAATATCTGGTTCTGGGAAGTAACGGTAATCTGATGCGCCTTCCTTAACACGTTCCAAAACAGTCTTACCAGTTGCTTCATCGAAACGACGGGTTGAAAGTTGGATGTGACCACCAGCAAGAAGAACTTGTTCTTGACGCTTTTCTTCGTATGCAAGTGAACGACGAACGTGATCAAATGAGTTCAAGTTCTTCATTTCGATCTTGGTACCAAGTTCCTTTTGTCCAGCTGGACGAATAGAAATGTTGGTATCAACACGCATTGAACCTTCTTCCATCTTAACGTCAGAAGCACCAGTAAATTGAACAATCTTACGTAACTTTTCAAGGTAAGCGTAAGCTTCTTCTGGGTCTTCCATATCAGGTTCAGAAACAACTTCAAGAAGTGGAACACCTTGACGGTTTAAGTCAACGTATGAGAAGCCGTTAGTTCCGTGAGTGTTCTTACCGGCATCTTCTTCGATGTGCATTTCATGAATACCGATTCTCTTCTTCTTACCACGAACTTCTACTTCAATGTAACCATCACGAGCAAGTGGTTGGAAGAATTGAGTAATCTGATAAGCCTTTGGGTTATCAGGATAGAAGTAGTTCTTACGGTCAAAGTGAGTAGTTGGCAAAATGTGAGCATGAGTTGCAATGGCAACCATAATACCTAAACGGTATACGTTCTTGTTAACCATTGGCAAGGTACCAGGCATAGCCCAGTCAATAACATTCGTCTCCGTGTTTTGTTCAGCACCGTAAGTTACTGGTGAAGGAGAGAAAATCTTACTCTTTGTCTTTAATTCGAAGTGGACTTCAAGTCCGATAGTCGATTTAAAATTCATTCAATTAATCCTCCATTCCAGTTGGTGTTTTTTCATAAAACTTATTTGTGCGTTCAATAAAGTCAGCAGTCTTGAAGACATTACCTTCATCAAAACGCTTAGCCATAACTTGTAAGCCGACAGGCATACCATCAACTAAACCAGCTGGAACACTAGCTGCAGGAATACCTGCTAAGTTTGCAGAAATAGTCAAAATATCGTTGTTGTACATCTTGATTGGGTCAGAAACTTCTTCACCAATACCAAATGCAGGTTCAGTAGTAGTTGGTCCAACGATTACGTCGTTTTCAGCAAAGATCTTGTCAAAGTCGTCGCAAATCAAAGTTCTAACCTTAGCAGCTTGTCTGAAGAATCTGTCGTATGAACCAGCTGAAAGTGCGAATGAACCAAGCATGATACGACGCTTAACTTCTGCACCAAAACCTTCAGAACGTGACTTAACGTAAACGTCAAGCAAGTTCTTAGTGTCTTCTGCACGATAACCGTAACGAATACCATCGTATCTTTGCAAGTTTGATGAAGCTTCACTTGAAGCAATGATGTAGTAGTCAGGAACAACGTACTTAGTATGTGGTAATGATACTTCATTGATAATTGCGCCAGCATCCTTTAAAGCATCGATCTGCTTTTGGATAACTTCACGCATCTTACCGTCAACTGCTTCCATGTATTCCTTAGGAACAGCTACGCGAAGGCCCTTAACGTCTTGACCAATAAACTTAGTAAAGTCAGGAACTTCACGAGTTGAAACAGTTGAATCGTGTTCATCGCCACCTGCAATTACATTAAGTACTTCTGCTGAATCCTTAACGCGCTTAGTCATTACACCAATTTGATCAAGTGAAGAACCAAATGCGATAAGACCCCAACGAGATACACGGCCATAAGTTGGCTTAATACCAAAAATACCATTGAATGCAGCTGGTTGACGAATTGAACCACCAGTATCTGAACCAAGAGCTGCTACAACTTGACCACCAGCAACTGCTGCTGCAGAACCACCGGATGAACCACCAGGAACCTTATCTAAGTTCCATGGGTTATGGGTTGCACCATAGTATGAGTGTTCAGTTGAAGAACCCATAGCAAATTCATCCATGTTGGTCTTACCAACAAAGGTTGCTCCAGCCTTCTTAAGCTTAGAAACAACTGTTGCATCATACATTGGCATGTAATTGTACAACATATGACTTGCTGCAGTAGTCTTAATACCATTAGTAATAATGTTGTCCTTAATGGCAATTGGAATACCTGCTAATTTACTCTTTGAAAAATCAAGGTTTTCTGCAGGCTTTGCATCATCTACTACAGTAATCCAAGCATTTAACTTCTTATCTGTGTCTTTAATGTTTGCCACAGTATCTTGAGCCAACTTATCTGCTGACAAGTCACCGCTGGCAAGCTTTTTATTTAATGAATCAATATTTTCGTTTAAGTAATTCATTACTCGTCCTCATCCTTATTAATAATTACAGGAACCTTAATGTAGCCGTTAGCCTTTTCAGGAACATTAGCCATTAATGTTTCTCTGTTTTGTCCTTGCCAGTGTTCAGGTTTATCTTCTCTAAATACAGTATCACGATCAACAACTTGCACAGTTTCTTCAACGCCTTCAGTATCAACTTCACTAAGTTGATCTGCCATGTTGATAATTGATCCCATTTGATCTGTAAATTTATCTAATTCCTCTTCATTAAACGCAAGTCGCGAAAGAGTCGCAACGTGTTTAATGGTATCTTTTGTGATTTCCACGCAAATACCTCCTATTCGCCGCCATATACATGGACTTGATAATCACTGTCGCCGGTTTCCTTAGCAATTAATGCTTGCACATCATCAACCGATCCAATTTTAATTTCAATTGGAACATTATTAGACAGATATTTCTTTGCCGATGACAAAACTAAACGAGTAAAACTCTGAATTTGCTCATAACCATAAAATTGTGTGGTAATTGAAATATTTTCTTGAGCAAGCTTGCCATTATCATAACGCAAAGTTGCTGTTACTCCACTAATATTAGGGAAGTAATTTTGAATAGCTGCCTTAAAATCATTAAAGTGAGATGCATCATCACTATTAATTGCTTTTTCATTACCAGTTGTCGGTAAAACTTGCATTTTTTCCGACACGGATTTCCATTTAGTTATTTTACTACTATTAGCGGTCGCTGTCCCGTAAGCAAAGTAAGTTCCGCCAACTAATGAATCTTTTTCTGTCTTTGAGAACAATCCAATGGTAATTGGAATATTCTTCAAAGCCTTCTTCTTACGCAAACGAGCTACAATTTCATTAGCAATTTTTTCACCTTGAGCCTTTTGTTCAGCTCTTGAAATTTCAGTCTTAAATTCTGCACCATCACGCTTTTTTTGGTAATAGTCGACAGAATTCATTGCTAAACCTAAGCTCATTCCACCAAGTTGATACTTTGAACCTGAACCAGTTAAATAGTCTTGCTCTACAATTTCTTCCAAATAAATTGGATTACGAGTATCAGGACCATTTTTACCATTATCAGCTGGATTCAAGCCCTTTGGATTGCTCTTAGACTTTCTAATCAGCCAATCTGTTACTGTTGAAGTATCTAAGTATTGTCCTTCTTGGAACACATATTGGTTAGGTGAAAATTGATTTTTAGAAATCTGGATTAGGCCACGCTCTAATTCACGCGTATCAACTGAATTATCATTATCAGTTGCGGTTAAACCAGCAATTGGACTAATTACATAGCGACCATTTTTCATTAAAACGGTGTAGCCATTTTTACCTGTATTGGTTGTTTGATAACTTTTCTTTTTAGCTGTTGAAGTAGTAGTGGCATTATTTGCTAAACTTGAATCTTTTAATTTACCACAACCACTCAGAGTGAGCATTGCCCCAGCTAAAGCTATAATCTGCAAATATTTTTTCACAATAATTGTCCTTTATTCAATTTGTGCGATTGCCTCTTCTTCAGTCAGAAGTGGTACTCCCAGTTGCTCAGCTTTATTATACTTAGATCCAGCATCTTTTCCATAAATTACGTAATCAGTTTTACGCGATACAGATCCTGTGACCTTAGCACCTAAAGCCTGCAATTTCTTGGTAAATTCACTTCTTGTATAATGCTCTAATTTACCTGTTAAAACAACGGTTTTATCTTTAAATGGATTATCTGGTGCTGCTTCTGGTTCATCTGCACCTAAGTAGTCCATATTAAGTCCGCTTTCTCTTAATTCTTCAATTAATTTTTGTGCTTCAGGTTGAGCAAAATATGTTGTCATTGATTCTGCAATCGTCATGCCTATTGTATCGATTGAAGCAATATCTTGCACCCCTAGTGACATAATCTTTGCTAGATTTTTAAACTTTTGCGCAATTAAGCGAGCTGCCTTAGCTCCAACATGGTCAATTCCTAAACCAGTAATCAATAATTCAACAGAATTATTTTTGGAATTATTAATTGCCGTTAACAAATTATTGATGGATTTTTCTTTAAAGTGATCAAGTTGGGCAAGATCTTCATTTGTTAAATGATAAAGATCAGCTACATTATGCACTAAGTCCTTAGCAATCAATTGCTTAACAATTTTAGGACCTAAACCTGCAATATTCATGGCAGGACGAGAAGCAAAGTGAGTAATGCCTTCTTCCACTTGAGCTGGACAAGATGGATTAATGCAACGCAAGGCTACTTCATCTTCTAAGTGGACTAATTTTTGCCCGCAGGACGGACAAGTAGTAGGAATTTCATAAGGCACAGAATCTGCTGGTCTCTTTGATAAAACCACTTCAGAAATCTCAGGGATAATATCGCCGGCTTTATGAAGCTTAACGGTATCACCAATCCGAACGCCTTTTTCATTCAAATAATCTGGATTGTGCAGTGAAGCTCTTGCAACGGTTGTACCTGCCAGTTGGACAGGATTCATGACTGCCGTTGGCGTTACAACACCGGTTCGGCCAACTGTCCAAACGATATCACGCACGATCGTTTCTTGCTCTTCTGGTGGGAACTTATAAGCAATCTCCCAGCGTGGCACCTTCACGGTATTTCCTAATTGCTGTTCAAGACTTAAATCATCAACTTTTAGAACAATTCCATCAATACCATATGTTAGACTATTACGCTTAGCCGTGTATTCGTCGATAAAATTAAACACTTCATCAAGGTTAGCTAATTTGCGACCTGTTTCATTAGTATGAAAACCTAATTCATGCATGCGTTCAATCGCTTGGTGCTGACTGGTAATCTCGCGCGGTGGATTAACCCATGTATAAATAAAAGTACTTAGTTGACGTTTCTTAGTAACCTTAGGATCAAGCTGACGAAGTGAGCCAGCAGCCGCATTACGTGGATTTGCAAAAACGCTCAAGCCTTCTTCTTCACGCTCTTGGTTTAACTTGGCAAAAGCTTCTTTTCCCATATAACATTCGCCGCGAACCTCAGTAGTTAAAGGTTCTGGTAAAACTTGAGGAATATCCGCAATATAACGTGCATTAGCCGTTACATCTTCACCAACATAACCATTGCCTCGAGTCGATGCACGAACCAATTTACCATCTTGATATTCAAGTGATAAAGATAAGCCATCGATCTTTAATTCGACATTATATTCCACGGGGTGACCAACCAGCTTTTGCATTCGTTGGTCAAATTCCTTAAGTTCTTCCTTAGAAAAAACATCCCCCATTGAAAGCATAGGAATTGGATGGTTAACCTTTGTAAAATCACTATCGATTTCTCCACCTACACGCTGAGTGATTGAATCAGGCGTAACAATTTCAGGGAAAGCTTTTTCTAATTCAAGCAAACGGTTGTAATTTTGATCATAAACATTGTCTTCAACTTCAGGCGCATCTTTAGAGTAATACGCATCGGCCCATTCATCTAGCTGGGTTCTAAGAGAAGCTGCTTCTTTTTTAGCTTCATCAAGAGTAATCTTAGCCATTTTTACCTCCTGATTAAAAATCCTTTTATTTTTATCTTTATTATACCTTCTTAATAGGCGCAAAAGCTGCTAGAAGACGCTTAATTCCTTTATCTGGGAAGGCAATATCTAATTCCATATCTTCCCCTGTGCCATTGACTTTGGTTACAACACCGCGGCCCCAAGCTTTATGTTCAACTTGATCGCCAACACTCCAGCCTTTCTTTTCGGCACCTACAGCACCAGAAGCCTTTTTAGCAGTATAAACTTGGGCACGAGCTCGTTCAGCTTTACGCGCAAATGGTGCAGGTTGTGATTGAAAATTAGATTTAATAAAGCTACTTTGAAGTTGATTGCTTTCTTCTTTTTGCAAATCTTTAGGATCAATTTCATCCAAAAATCTTGAAGGTGGATTATTTTGCATACGACCGTACATCATCCGTGAATATGCATTAGTCAAATAAAGTTCCTTCTTAGCTCTAGTAATTCCTACATAAGCTAAACGGCGCTCTTCTTCAAGTTCATTATCATCCATCATTGCTCGCTGCAATGGGAACAACCCATCTTCCATGCCGACCAAGAAAACAACTGGGAATTCTAGACCTTTAGCAGCATGCAAAGTCATTAAAGCAACTTGATTATCATCTTCATCTAAATCATCCTGATCACTCAATAATGAAACTTCTGCCAAGAAGTCACTCAACGGATTTGATTCATCTTCATCGGGTTCATAATGATCATCAAAACGCTTAGTAACTGATAAGAATTCATCCAAGTTCTCTAATCTAGTTTCAGCTTCAATAGTATTTTCCGCTCTTAAAGCATCAGTATATTCAAAGTCAGACAAGATCTTTTCAGTTAAACCAGTTACGCCATGCGTTTGTGCATAAGCTATTGCATCCCTCAATTTTGTGCCAAAATCGCTTAACTTTTTAGCAGCTCTGGTATTAATTGGACTTTCTGCCACATGATCCATGGCATCCAAGGCATTATAGTGATTTTCATCCGCAAATGCCAACAACTTATCCACAGTCGCTGCACCAATACCACGCTTAGGCACATTGATAATACGATTCATGCTCATTGTATCCGCAGGATTTGCGACCAACTTCAAGTAAGCCATAATGTCCTTAATTTCTTTACGGTCGTAGAATTTGTGACCTCCCACGATTTGATAAGGAATATTTGATTTAACAAAAGCTTCTTCGACTGTACGTGATTGGGCGTTAGTTCGATAAAGAATGGCAAAATCTTTGTAAGTGCGTTTTTTAGCTTCTACTTCTTCCTTAATTTTCGAAATAATGTAGTGGGATTCATCATCACCACTTTGAGCTTGATAATAAGTAACCTTGGCACCCTCGCCTTGATCAGTCCATAAATTCTTTGCCTTACGGTTCTGATTATTTTTAATCACTGAGTTTGCGGCTGATAAGATATGACCAGTTGAACGGTAATTCTGTTCTAGCTTAACAGTTCTAACTCCATCAGTTTTGTAATCTTGCTCAAAATTCATGATGTTTTCCATGTTAGCACCACGCCAGCCATAGATTGACTGATCAGCATCCCCAACTACACAAATATTTTTATATTGTGCAGCTAATGCATGACAGAGTTCATACTGAGCTTGGTTAGTATCCTGATATTCATCTACCAAAATGTAACGGAACTTATTTTGATAATAATGAAGAGTATCTGGATCTTTTTTAAATAAAACCAAAGTCTGCATAATCAAATCGTCAAAGTCCATAATTTGATCACGGCGCAGTCTTCTTTGATATTCTTCATATACCTTAGCTGCCATTTTATCAAAAGGTGAACTAGCACTTGCAGCAAAAGCCTTAGGATCAAGCAAGTCGTTCTTTCCATTAGAAATAGCAGACAAAATTCCACGTGGATCGTACATCTTAGGATTAATGTTCAAATCCTTTTCAATATGTTTTACCAAAGTCAATTGTTCTGCAGAATCCGCAATAGAAAAGTTATGACTATAGCCAATCTTATCAGCGTCTCTACGCAAAATTCGAACACAAAGGGCGTGGAAAGTCGACATCCAAATATTTTGAGCGGCTGGCCCTAGCAATTTTTGTTCACGCTCACGCATTTCATTAGCCGCCTTATTGGTGAAGGTAATGGCTAAAATATTCCATGGTGCAACTTGATTTTCTTCAACTAAGTAGGCTATTCGTCTAGTTAAAACAGAAGTTTTACCAGAACCTGCCCCAGCAACGACCAACAGTGGTCCTTCTGTAGTTTCAACCGCTTTTTTCTGTTGCGGATTCAAACCGGCTAAGATAGATTTTTCGCTCATTATTGTCCCCTTCACAAAAAATAAATTTACTAATGCAACTCGAATATTATACCAAAAAAAGCAGCATTCATTTTGCTGCTTTACTTTTACTTATCATATTTTTCCAAATCAAATTGTTCAATCAAATTAATCAATTTATCCGCATAATCAGGATCGGTAGCGTAGCCATCAGTAACCAAAGCCTTCGCCTGAGTCTTATAGTCTTTAGAAGCTAAGACATGCTTATATTGTTGATGATTCCAAGTCGTTCCATTTTGGAATAGACGCGCATGGGCTCTAATCGATGCCTCATATGAATCATAAATTTGAAAGCGTGCCTTAACAGTGATCCACTTGCCCTTAACATATTCCTTAGTTGTCATCACCGCAGAAGTATTAGGATTAGTTCCCTTCACTCCAAATAAATTATTATATTTTTGTGATAAATCGCTTTGCCCGTAATTACTTTCAAGACAAGCTTGGGCAACAGTAATACTTGGTAATAAATCGTATGATTTATCTACTTCACGGGCAATCGGCCCAATCTTTTTAATAAATGCTTTCTTTTGCCGTAATAATTTTGCGGCTTCTTGTTCACGCTGCAGTTGTGCTTGTCTAATTTGTTCAGATTGAATTGCATATCTTCTGTAGTAATGAAAACCTACATATGCCACTAACAAAATAAACAAAATGATAAACACACGTACAACGGTCTTTACGCTTTTAGGTATCCTTGACTTACGCTTTTTTGCCATAATACTTATTTCCTTTAATTCATTAAGTAAAGTATAACCTATTTTTGTGTAAAAAAAAGAAGTCGCTCACTGCGACTTCTTAATTGGTGCGGGCGAGAAGACTCGAACTTCCACGATCTAAAGCGATCACAAGATCCTTAGTCTTGCGCGTCTGCCATTCCGCCACGCCCGCGGCACATCAACTATAATAGACTAAATCTAAGAGATGTGCAAGGGAAAATTGAAAATAATTTAAATTTATTTATTAGAAACTTTAAAATTTTGCTCTAAACGCAGCTGCCTCTTGCATTTACCGCATCTATACCTTCTAGTATTAATTCGGCGCATACGCGGATAATGCAAGCCGCAATTTTCACAGACATAAATATAATTAAATTTTTTACGCCGACGCAAGCCTATATCGGGTGCATAGCGACTGCCACCTACTTTTTGGAGCAAAATTTTAAAATCACGATCGCGATGATGATAACCACGATGCAATAAATGCAAGTGATAGTGACACAATTCATGCTTAATAATGCCTACCAAATATTCATGATATTGTGGCGCTAAAAAATGCGCATTAATTTCAATATGATGATCATCAAGGTGGTAACGTCCACCTGTTGTCGTCATTCGGCGATTGATTTTTATCTGATGCAAAAATGGTCTATTAAAACATTGCAGAGAAATTTGCTCTATTAAATTTTGTAATTCTACCGAATCCATTTAGCATATCGCCCAGCCTGTTTTGGAGTATTGATATGACGTTTTAAATCCGTTACGATCTTATGCTTAAAAGAATGCTTGCCGTTCATCCAAGTCCCTGTAAAAAGATGGATAGACTTGGAATCTTTGGAAGGATTGCACAATACGCCGTCTGGATAAACATGAATGCCCTCTTTAAGCATTTGTTCTTTATTACCAATTTTTAGACCATATTTATCTATCAAGATGTCAGTAACCGAAATGCTGTTGACTCCTGCCATTTGATTATGAGAATCGAATTCAAAACTGCGATCTTGATAATAATCTAAAATATCTTGCATGAAGGGATGCTTTTTCTCTGCACCAAAAATTGCGGCTGAGAGATAATCTTTGTTCTCAAAGCCAATAAAAGCCTGATCTTTTAACAAAGGAGTTAGATCATCAATTACGCGCACATCGGTATCCAAATAAATACCACCCTGCTCATAAATTGCCCGTGCACGAATATAGTCAGAAACAAAGGCCCATTTTTTAGCCTGATAGGCCTGCTCAATATATTTATTTTCATGCATGTCAAAATTATCTTCATTCCATTCAATGAATTGATAAGCAGGCAGATTTTTCTTCCAGGTCGCAATACATTCTTTAATTATTTTTGACTTAGGATTATGACCTACCCAAACATAATGAATTATTTTTGGTATCATTTTTAACCTCGTTTAAAGAAATTCTTGAGCAGTTTAACAATATCTTCGTTAAAGTCCAACTTAAACAGGAACATCAAGCCCAAATAAATTACGAGCATGATAATTGATTTAACTGCCATATTGAAAAATGCAGATGAAATAAAGTTAGGCATCAGCATCCCTGCAGCTAAGGTAATCAAAGCAATTGCAATATATTTAGGCACATCATGAAAGACATATGTAAATTGATAGCCATCGCGTACTACCCACAGTCTAAGTATCAACACAACAAATTCAGTAATTAAAATGGCGATCATTGCTCCCATCGCACCATATGGACGGTCTAGCACGTAACTTAAAACAATTTCTAAAATCGCTCCAATTACGACCGGAAAAGCATAATCACGGTCCCGACTATTAGCCAGAGCAAACTGATTAGCAAAAACCCCACCGGTTGGAATCATGATAATGGTTAAGGTAAACCAAAACATCAACGGTGTCATTGGAATATATTGATTTCCGAAAAAGAATGGCACGAATTGTTTAGTATTAGCCATAATGATTACTGCAAATAATGTCCCCAACATTACCGTGGCTTCTAGGGACTTCTTCATCACTACCTTTTGTGCTTCTTTTCCTTCACTGGCCATCTTCGGCATGATAACAAGCGAAATACTAGTGATTACGCCTAAGATCATGTTTGAGATTCTTTGCGAATTATCATAAAAAGAAACCTGGGTTGAACTTGAAAAAAGCCCCAAAATTGGTTTATCTAACGATGTATAAATTTGGGTCGCAATCTGCGGAATCATTAGCGTACCAATCGCAATTGCCGTCTTTTTGAACTTATAAAAATGAGCGACTGGCTTGCCTACATAACGGTGAATGTCAAACCAAAAGACAAAGGACCCAAGCATAGTCGAAACCGACATGATTAACAAATACTTCCACAAGTCTGCTGGTGATTTTACCCATAATAAGATCAATACAACGCTGACTAGTTTTACACAAGTATTTTTCAAAACAACTCGGCCGAAGTCGGCTAACCCTTGGAAGAACCATGAGATATCCACTTGTGCAGAAATCAAATATGGCACCATTAATAATAGATAAAACCAATATTGAATATGGAATACTGTAGTAATAAAAACAGTAAAAGCAATAGTAATAATCCCAGCAATCCCCTGGAAATACCATAATCCCCAAAATGCTTTAGTTAAATCTTCAGGTGTACCATACGTCCGTGTTTTTGAAATCGTCCGCATCCCCACATAAGAAACTGACAAAATACAAAAGATCATCAAAAATTGGACTGTGTTATTAACACTACTGTAGATTCCATAAGTTTTTGGCCCTAATACCCTTGAAAGATAGGGTACTGTAATCAGCGGTACTAAAACGATAAAGATCTGATAAACCGCATTATATAAGATATTTAAAAATGTTTTACGCAATACCTTAACCTCGATATTCTTGAGTCATATATTCAAAGACATTTTGACAGTATGAATCACCCTTAGCCTCACTGGTTAAATGCAGCCAGTAAAGACGCCGATTGACAATTTGTTGATTATCAAGATGATCCAAATTATTGATTAATTCCGCTTCTGAATTAACGCAAATACCCGGTGTAATTTCATCATACGGACTAAGCAGAAGTCCACGCGTCTTTTTATATTGCTGTAAGAAGTTAGTGACAAAGACAATCGGTTTATTAAGATGCAGATAATCGAAATAAATCGATGAAAAATCGGTCATCAAGAAATCGGTATCGCCCAAGAGTTCATACAAATCATAATTGTGGTCAAATAAGTAATCATTGTTTAAAAAGGCAATGTTGGAATAATTACTCTTGAAGTTAGCGAATAAGCGCATTTCGTAGGGATGCAATTTCACAATTAAGTATTGATGTCGCTTAGCTAATTCGGCGTTTAATTTTTCCCCATCGAAGTCTTCAAATGCAAAAAAGTTACCTTCTTTGATTTTATCCATAATCGTCTTATCTTCTAACTCATACCTAAACGTAGGCATGTAAATCCCGATCTGTGCTTCTGAATCAGTAGTGTTAAACAAATCTTTTAATAATTGCTTTTTGCTAATAACAGGCTTATCTAGTAGATCTAGACGAGGAAAGCCTAACTTATGGTACTTTTCAGTTTCGATCGCCATACAGGCGCTCATGAGTGTCTCATACAAATCTGAACTTGAAGCGACGATATCTGCATTCTTATGCCACAATTTTTCATTACGCTTATTATCACGATAGCGAGTATTGTTTGCCATGATCCCCATCCGCTTAAGTGGAACACCGTGCCAAAGCTGAACGTTAATTTGATGCTTGCGTACTTTAAATGGTTGGTGCGTTGTAATGACGTAACGCGCCGCACCGATCTTTTGCCAGGCTTCCCATTTCAAGTGAGATGATGGCCATGGTTCAATCAAGCTGACGTTATATTCGGGATGATTAAGCAATAGCCATTTATAAAAGGCATAGCCATTTGAACCTGACCGACCTGAGCCATTTAAGATAACGATATTATTATTTTCCATCGTCGTAAAATGCGCTCTAAATTTCATCAATGCTAAATATAGGCGGAATAAAAAACTTTTCATCTGATAACTTCCTCAAAATAATCTGATTTAAGCATACAAAAAAAGCCTGAGTTTACTCAAGCTTTTTTCGTTTATTTTGCTAAACTTTATCTTTTGCCGGCTCTTCTTTCAAAGAATTTAATGATTTCCACGATCAAAATCATGCAAAGTCCAGCTATTAATACGACTGCCCATTGTGCACCATTAAGTTCAGTGACATCAAAGAATCTAGTCATAAACGGCAACTCAACGGCTGACATCACTAAAGCAGAGATGATGATCGCACCATTGAACCATTTGTTAGAAAAGGTATGTCTTCTAAAAATAGATTGATGTAAGTACTTTGAATTAATTGCATGGAACAATTGAATCAAGCCTAAAGTCAAGAAAGCCATGGTTAAAGCATCCCCATGCTGCAAAGCTGGATTATCAATATGTAGACCAACATG
The DNA here is from genome assembly GCF_002553735.1 of Lactobacillus sp. UMNPBX17. NCBI lineage: Bacteria > Bacillati > Bacillota > Bacilli > Lactobacillales > Lactobacillaceae > Lactobacillus > Lactobacillus sp. UMNPBX17. The sequence continues at coordinate 17,599 of NZ_PCYT01000005.1, read as the reverse complement.
CAGACCAAACTGGTAAGCACCTAACACTAGGATTCCTTCCAAAATACCTTGATAAATAATTGAGCTAGCTACACCGCCGCTAAAGAAGTTAGACTTTTTACCACGAGGCTTACGCTTCATGATGCCATCTTCAACTGGCTCCACACCTAAGGCGATGGCTGGCAAGGTATCAGTTACCAAGTTAATCCAAAGAAGCTGCACTGGAGCTAAGATATCCCAGCCTAGCATCGTCATCATAAAGACGGTTAACACTTCACCGACGTTACAACTCATTAAGTAAAGAATCGCCTTTTGAATATTGCTAAAGACTTTGCGTCCTTGCTTAACTGCTTCAACAATTGTCGCAAAGTTATCATCGGCTAAGACCATATCGGCAGCACCTTTAGACACTTCAGTACCGGTAATTCCCATACCGATCCCGATATCAGCTTGCTTTAAACTTGGAGCGTCGTTAACACCGTCACCAGTCATGGCAACGATCTTATCATTTGCCTGCCATGCCTTCACAATTCTTACTTTATGCTCTGGCGACACACGAGCATAAACGTTATAGTCACCAACATGCTTAGTAAAGTAATCATCGCTTAATTGATCAAGCTGTGCACCAGTCAAAACACGTTCGTCATGTCCTGGCTCTAAGATCCCCAATCTTTCCGCAATCGCTTGAGCCGTTACTTGGTGGTCACCAGTAATCATAACGGTTCTAATACCAGCGCTGTGAGCTTCGGCTACGGCAGCTTTTGCTTCAGGCCGTTCTGGATCAATCATGCCAACAAGTCCTGCAAAAATTAAATCCTGTTCCACGTTATCAGTACTTGGATCATCGTAAGTCTGATCAACTATCTTGTAAGCTAGGCCCAAGACACGCAAGGCTTTTTTAGCCATATCTTTGTTAGTTTGTAAAATATCTTGTTTTTGCTCTGCAGTAATTGGTGAAATTTCACCATTAATTTTGACCGAAGTTACGCGCTTAAGTAATTCATCAGGAGCACCCTTAACGGCAACAAAGAACTTATCGCCATACTTATTAACGGTACTCATTAACTTACGTTCTGAATCAAATGGTACTTCTTGCACTCTCTTGTGTTCTTCAAGCAAGTCATGAACATTAATGTTTTGATCAAAAGCATATTGAATCAAAGCCGTTTCGGTAGGATCACCTAGCAAGTCCCCACCATTTTCAATCTTTGTGTCATTGGCCAAGACCATTGATAATAAGGCCGGATTGTCCTCCTCGATTTCATCATTATCATCATGCAAACTGCCGCGATAAAAAATCTTTTCGACGGTCATCCGGTTTTGGGTCAAAGTACCAGTCTTATCTGAACAAATAATGTCAGTAGCACCTAAAGTTTCAACAGCTGGCAATTTTCTGACGATAGCCTTGTGTTTGGCCATTGTTTGCGTACCTAAAGCCAAAATAATCGTAACAATTGCTGGAAGTCCTTCTGGAATAGCAGCTACGGCAAGTGAAACAGCAACTAAGAACATATCAATCAGCAAAGCATTCATTGGCTCCGTGCCTTGCTTGGTAAACATCCCGACAACAAACACAATCACACAAATAGCCAAAATCATGATCGTCAAGATCTTGCCTAAATGGTTCAAGTTTCCCTTCAAAGGAGTGTCGGTTTCATCGGCATTGTTAAGCATCGTGGCGATCTTACCAACTTCGGTATTCATCCCTGTTCCAACGACAATCCCTTCACCGCGACCATAAGTAACATTGGTACTAGAATAAGCCATGTTAATTCGATCAGCCAAGGCAATGTCATCACCTTGAAGAGTTTCATCGCTTTTATCAACAGGAACCGATTCACCGGTTAAAGCAGCTTCTTCAATTTTTAAGCTATGTGCTCTAATTAACCGCAGATCAGCTGGAACAACATCTCCAGCTTCAAGCAAGACAATATCGCCTGGTACAAGTTCTGTACTTGGAATTTGTACAATAGCATTATCTCGCCGCACATGCGCACTCGGCGTTGCCATCTGCTTTAATGCGTCGATCGCAGCTTCAGAACGTGCCTCTTGAATTACCCCTAAAACAGCGTTCAGAATAACCACGATCATGATAATTGCGGCGTCTGTCCATTCATGGGCAACTACCCCACTAAGAATTGCAGCAATGATCAAAACAATGATCATAAAATCTTTAAATTGATCAACAAAGCGCATGAACATGCTCTTCTTCTTTTTAGAAGCAAGAGAATTCGGACCATACTTTGTTAATCTCTTTTTGGCTTCTTCACTAGACAAGCCAGTGTCGATGGCGGTATTCAAATTATCAACGACATCGGGAATTGTCTCTGTGTAATATTTTCGAGCCATTTTATTTCATCCTTTCTCATAATAAAAAAGAGACTTACATGCTTGTAGCACATAAGTCTCACAAATTAAGGTAAATCCAGAAGTGATTACTTCGGCTGTTGGATTTACCGCAAGCAAATTGCCGTTACTCCCTTATGATCAAGTTCATTATAAGAAGGTTTTGAATCTTTAACAAGTTTTAGTGAATGATTATTTCTTGTAAAAATCATCAAAAACAGTAACTGGCAAATGACGCTTGTGTTCACTCTTCTTCCATAACTTTTCGATTTGATCAGCTGCTTTATCGCTAACTTCCTTGCCTTCAAGGTAGTCATCGATTTCCTTGTAAGTTACACCCAAAGCAACTTCATCTGGCAAATCTGGCTTTTCTTCTTCAAGGTCAGCTGTAGGAGCCTTTTCATAAAGATGAGCAGGGCAACCTAACTCCTTCAAAAGCATCTTGCCTTGGCGCTTGTCTAAGCGGAACAGTGGAGTTAAGTCAGCGGCACCATCACCAAATTTAGTGTAAAAACCACTAAAGTTTTCAGCAGCATGATCAGTACCAACTACGGCACCCTTGTTAGCACCGGCAATGGCATATTGCACAACCATTCTTTGACGAGCCTTGATATTACCCTTGTTAAAGTCAGTAATCTTTTGGCCACTAGCTTCAACTACTTTCACCATAGCATCTACTGGTTCCTTGATGTTAACAATTAAATCTTGATCAGGCTTTTGAAAAGCTACAGCATCTGCAGCATCACTAGCATCAGCTTGAACGCCGTATGGCAAACGTACAGCGATAAATTGGTAAGAATCATCACCAGTTTCTTCACGCATTTCTTCAATTGCCATTTGGCAAAGCTTACCAGTTAAAGTAGAATCTTGACCACCAGAAATGCCCAACACATATGACTTCAAAAATGGATTAGCCTTTAAATAATCCTTTAAAAAATCAATTGAACGTCTGATTTCTTTTTTAGGATCAATTTCAGGTAAAACATGTTCATAGGCAATAATTTCTTTTTGTAACTCTCTCATCGACCAATGCTTCTTTCTCTAATCTTACGACGAATATCTTGAATAAGATCCATCTTACTCTCATACAAGTTTTGTGATAAATCAACTGGATATTCTTGTGGGTTCAAGCTGCGCTTGTATTCATCCCATAAGCCATCCAAATTATCAGCAACAAACTTTTTAATTTCATCAAGGCTAGGTTGATTGTAAACGAGCTTACCTTCCTTAAAGATGTCGTGTAAAAGCGGAATAGCAGTGTAATCAGTAACCACCTTGTTGATGTAAGTATATTGAGGGTGGAACATGAACAATGCGTCAAACTTACGTGGGTCTTCGTCATAGCGAGATACCCAATCACCTTCATTTTTCTTAGCAGTGTTAGCACTGATACGCCATACTTGCTTCTTGCCTGGAGTAGATACCTTGATTGCGTTAGAAGAAATCTTCAAGGTGTCACGCATTGCGTGCATTTCGTCTTCCATGGCAACTAACTTGTAAACTGCACCAAGGGCTGGTTGGTCATAAGCGGTAATGAACTTAGTACCGATACCCCAAACATCGATCTTGGCACCTTGCATCTTCAAGTTAGTGATGGTGTTTTCGTCCAAATCGTTTGAGGCAAAAATCTTAGCATTAGGATAACCGGCATCGTCCAATTCCTTACGAACTTGCTTAGAAATGTAGGCCATGTCGCCGGAGTCGATACGAACACCTAAGAAGTTGATCTTGTCGCCCATTTCGTTAGCAACCTTGATTGCGTTAGGCACACCACTTCTAACAGTGTCGTAAGTATCTACCAAGAAGACACAATCCTTGTGGGTTTCAGCGTATGCCTTGAAGGCTTCGTATTCACTGCCGAATGCTTCAACTAAAGCGTGAGCATGAGTACCGGTGATTGGAATACCGAATAATTTACCGGCACGAACGTTACTGGTTGAGTCAAAACCACCGATGTAAGCGGCACGTGCACCCCAGATAGCTGCGTCAGTTTCTTGGGCACGACGTGAACCGAATTCCATCAAACTATCATCTTTAACTGCCAATCTAATTCTTGCAGCCTTGGTAGCAAGCAAAGTTTGGAAGTTGATGATGTTCAAAATAGCAGTTTCAACTAATTGACATTGAGCAAGAGGACCTTCAACTTGTAAAATTGGTTCATTTGCAAATACCAATTCCCCTTCCTTCATTGAACGGATGGTGAGCTTGAGCTTTAAATTACGCAAGTAATCAATAAAGTCATCATCATAGCCTTCCTGCTCTTTCAGATATTGCAGGTCGCTTTCTTTAAACTTTAAATTCTTTAAATAATCAATAATGTGTTCCAAACCAGCATAAACAGCATAACCGTTGCCGAATGGCTCAGTTCTATAAAAAGCTTCAAAAACAGCATTGCGATCGGCAATCCCTTTCTTGAAGTAGGTATACATCATATTAATTTCGTATAAATCAGTATGCAAAGCGAGTGAATCGTCTTTGTCTAATTCTGGGTAAAACATTGTTTCCCTTTCTGTAATTAAAATTTCATTTTTCATTATTATACAGCCAATACTATCACATTGCTATTTTTGAACTTGATTTTCTTAGACGTTTTTTGACAATGTGTCGTAAACTTTTTGAATTGTCTCTAATTGATTTCTTACAGAAAAGTGTTCTTCCGCATAACGTTTCTCATTATTGGCAATTTGACGCAATTCTTTGTTTGACTTATCTACCGCTTCGCCAATTGCCTTTGCAATCGAATCAATATCACCGGTTTTAGCAATAAAGCCGTATTCTGGCCCAGGAATCATCTTGTGAATATCCCCAACATCTGTGGACAAAATTGGGATTAAATTATCTGTGGCTTCTAAAAGCACAAGTGGAAAACTCTCTGAATATGAAGTAAGAACTGCCAAATCAATTCGCTTATATAAGCCGCTAAGCTGATGATGAGTCATAAAACCGTGAAAGGTTACTTGCGGTGCCATGTCTAATTGTCTGGTCAAAGCCTTTAAAGCCTCAAGCTGACTACCATCTCCTGCAATATGCAAACGAATATGTTGGTCGTCCAGTTTTTTAACAGCTTTTAAAAGCAATTCTTGACCCTTAACCTTTTCAGTACGGGCAACATTAATAATATTGAAATAAGTATGCTCATATTTAGCGGGAATCTCACTATCGCTGTGGAAAAAGATACCATTATAAATTACATGTACCTTACTTTTATCCACTTGTACTTTATTAATGAGCAGCTGTGCAAAACGATTAGTGACTGCAAAAACACAATCAGCTTTTCTTAGCGCACGCAAATTAAGCTTGGTGAAAATTTTTCCTAAAATGCCACGCTCCTCAAAATCCAAGTAGGGATCTGAATGCACAGTAATGCACCAAGTTGCTTTGATTTTTTTATAAATTAGAGAAAGAAAAAGGTTGGCTCTAGCCCCATGCGTATGCACAATGTCATAATGCCCATTGTTAATAAATTGGGTTAACTTACGTAAACTAGCCAAATCATAACGACTATTAGCACCAAGCACATGGGTAGTAATCCCCTTTGCACGAGCTGCCTGAGCTACAGGACCTTCAGCTAAAGTCAATAATTCAAAATCTTTACCTTCATTTTTGGCTTCAGTTAATAAATTAACAATATGTGATAAACCGCCACCATTTTCAAGACCAGCATTTACATGCAAAACCTTCATCAATTAATTATTTTCCTCTCTTCGATTGCTTAACGCGTACAACAAATTTAGGCAATACCATCATTCGCTTAAAACGAGATGGATTAGTAATCAAACGATAGAACCATTCTAGATGCGTCTTTTGAAAAATTTCCGGTGCTCTTTTGACCATGCCAGAGAAAACGTCAAAACTGCCACCTACACCCATCATTAAGGCTGGAGTTTCATTTCTACGTAAAATAGCTAGCAGTTTTTCTTGCTTAGGAAAACCTAGCGCTGCGAAGACCATATCTGGTTGTGTTTTTTGAATTCTACGAGCCACTAAATCTAAGTCTCCCTTAAAGTAGCCATCTTCTGCGCCGACTAAGTTAATATTAGGGTATTCTTTAGCTACCTTAGCTTGCACAGCATGAATTACTGCCGGCTTAGCACCAATCAGGTAGACGCGACTGCCGCGGTCGTTAGCCACACTCATTAACCAAGTGAACAAGTCATAACCCGTCACTCTTTCAGGTAGTGGCTGCTTAATCATCTTAGCCGCCTTAACAATACCTATACCATCCGCAGTGATATAATCTGTATCATTTTTTAAAATTTTCATGAATTCTGGGTTTTCGTTAGCTGCCATTACGATTTCAGGATTAGCAGTTACTACAAAAGTAGATAAGTGATCATTCAGTCGACTAATAAATTCATTTTGAAATTGATTAAAAGTTTTATTATCAAAATTAACGCCTAAAATATTAACTTTATCCATTTCCACACACCTCACGCGTCTTTTCATCTAGTATCTATTTTACCATTGGAATAAGCAAGTACGCGTATGATATTCAAGTTTTATCTTTTCTTCAAACATGATAAGATTGTCTTGTTAAAAGGAGAAAAAATGAAAAAGGTAATTACTTATGGCACGTTTGACCTGCTTCACTATGGTCATGTTCGTCTGCTTAAAAGAGCTAAAGAATTAGGCGATTATTTAATTGTAGGACTTTCTACTGATGAATTTAATGAATTCAAAAAGCACAAGGAAGCTTACAATACTTATCCCGAACGCAAATATATTTTGGAAGCTATTCGCTACGTTGATGAGGTTATCCCTGAAAAAGATTGGGACCAAAAAATCGACGATATTAAAAAGTACAATGTCGATACTTTTGTAATGGGCAGCGATTGGGAAGGCAAGTTTGACTTCTTAAAGCCTTATTGTAAGGTTGTTTACTTGCCAAGAACACCAGGGATTTCAACCACTAAAATCAAAGAAGATCTAAAATAAAAAAAGCTCCAGTTCCACTCAAGTTTTTGAGTGAAATTGGAGTTTTTATTTTGTCCTTTTAATTCTACTTAGAAAAAGTAAATTCAAATCGTTCAGCCACGTAACGAGCACGTGTATATTCAAATGGTTGACCACTTGAAAGTTCAGTTACCTGTCGTCTAGTAATTAAAGCTTCGCCCTTCTTGGCCTTCAATAAACGCGCATCTTGTTCATTAGCAATAGCCGCAGAAATGTGTTCCGTTACTTTGCCAATTTCAAAACCGCTACGCTTTTCCAAGGTTTCATACAAATGGCTAGAAATATCTTCTTTAGAAAAGTCTTTAACCAAATAATATGGCACCGTAACTACTTCATAACAAATCGGAATATCATCTGCATAACGAATTCTTTCCATGCGCAATACATTTTCATCCTGCTTAAGAGCTAAGCGTTCTTTTTCAGATAAAGATGGATTCCCTACTTGATAGGAAATTAATTTACTTGAAGGTACTTGGCCATTAGCTTTGGTAATTTCAGTAAACGACATGATACCAGACATTTTTTCTTGCACTTTTTGACTGGCAACATAAGTCCCGCTACCTAGTCGGCGTTCAAGAATTCCTTCTTCTTCCAATGTTTTAATTGCTTGGCGCAAAGTCATCCGTGAAACGCCAAAGCGCACTGATAGCTGACGTTCTGCTGGAATTCGGTCCCCTACTTTATAAACGTGGTTTTCAATATCGCGTTTAATCTGGTTGTGGATCTTGATGTACATTGGTTCTTCCATAACTACACCCCCAAAGTTTAATACCAATTATTATTATATGCTAAATTGGTCTAGATTGCATTTCATACACTAAGTTAATTTTTCCTGATTATTTTTTCTTAGCGGTCCAGTGCATCCCTAAAATATAAACGTTTGGACGCTTATTATATTCCACATTCAATGTATCAGTTTGCGCAGCTAAGACGTTGGTCTTTAATTTAGCTTCGTCCTGCACTGCCAAATCCGCCTGGTTAGGATGAAGAATTAAATCATGACCATTCAATTGAGCATGTCCACTTAAGGCTAAAAAATATTCATAATTCATATTTCCGATAAAGGTTACCCGCGTAGCCTCACAACTGCTCTTATCTTGAAAATCAGCATGCTCCATCACAATGGAATTATTCATTGTCACCTTAGCCTCATCAACTACGATCATGCGATCAATAGTTGAATTTTGGATAATAGTATGCGTCTTTTTATCGATATAAATCCCACCGTTAAATTTGCTATTAACGATGTTGCTCCAACAATCATCACTTAGATAAAGGCATGAATCATCCTTAGCAGTAAGAGTACTATTAAGCATATTCATCCAAGTTTGGCCGTGCAATAACACATAATCGACCTCAGAGTTATTGAGATCCAATTCCGCATTTGTTTTCAAAAAGGTATTGATACTGCCGCGAATATTAGAATTATTAATAATTGCCGTTCCGTGCCCTTCAAGAGCTAGAGCACAATAATTTTCAGATGGATAATCAATTTGTGAATCATTCATCTCTAAACGAAAATCTGCATTTTCGTACATAGAAACAGATCCACCAGTTATCTTAGTTGAATAAAGTTCAAGAGTCACTTTACCATTAATGGCAATAGCTGCCGTATCTGTACCATACCCCTTAACACAACAGTTTCTTAAAGTAACATAACCGTTAGTTTCTATTGGTACAAAAATACTATTATTATCTGTTGTCGTATTCACGCAGAGATTTTCTAATGTGACATAACGACTATCTTCCGAAACGCTGATGTTACCATAAATAGTTGTATCCTCAGCTAAACTACCAGTTCCTTTAATTGTAATATCGGTTAATTCTCGACCTCTAGGCAAATAATAATATCCGGGTCCCAACATCAATACATCATCGGCACGCAAATCATTTAATGCATCATGCCAACTAGTAGCGCTGCTAGAGCCGCCAACTCTAATTATTCTAGCCATAAATAATCCTTTCTAGTCAAAAGTCAGCCTCTATTTTACCTGTTTTTTCTTTTAAGGCGCAATTTTATATTTTACACCAAAAGAGCAAACGCTTTGAAGCATTTGCTCAATTACATCTTATTTAATTTTTACATTCCAATAATATGCGACATTACCGTAAGGTGACAATTGGAAACCAGTCACTTTCTTATTAAGTAGGTATGATACACCAGCTTGATAAAGCGGTGCCGCAAAAGCATCCTTTTTGATCAATTGATTTTCGGCATTGATCAAAGCTTGTAATCTCTTCTTTGGGTTAGTAGCATAAGTGGTTTTAGCCATATCAATTTGATGCCAGAAATTATCATTATGATAATCTGGTTGCAGGTTAAATAAACCACCCACCGTCAAGAAATCAAGCGGATCTTCATAACTAGGCTGCCAAGTACCAAAGACAAAATCATAATTATGATCAGTGGTATTAGCTAACCGTGATTTAAGTGGAATCGATTTAACTGTTAAATTAAGACCTGGAAGATTCTTCATCAAATTACTTTGAATGAATTCACCAACACGCTTAGAATCATCAACGTCAGAGGTTAATAATTCTAGGTTAATCTTTTCCTTGCCCAATTCTTTTTTGCCTAAGTTCCATTCCTTACGAGCATTCTTAGGATTATAAGTTACTAAATCACCTGCATCTTGGCGGTAATCTTTACCAGTTGACTGATCAGTAATAAAGTCAGACGCTACAATACCATTAGCTGCTTTACCTTGATGCAAAATAGTTTTAACCAATTGCTGCTTATCGATCGCTTGACTAATAGCTCGACGAATATGAACATTGCCGGTTACTTTCTTTTTAATATTGAATGAAAGGTAACCATTTGTTGGCGTTATACGCGTATGAAAATTAGGATTCTTTTCATATTGCTTAACAAAATCCGAAGTTAAAGCCGCATAGTCAAGTTGACCACTTCTAAAGAGGTTCACTCCTGTCGATGGTGTTTGTACCACTTGAACGTTGACTTTATTTAAAACAATATCTTTCTTATTCCAATAATTAGGATTCTTTTTATATACCCACTTTAAGTTGGAGCCAGTCCAACCGGTAACTGTAAATGGTCCATTATAAACTAAATTCTTACTGCTAGTTCCATACTTAGAGCCTAACTTTTTAACGAGTTTAGTATTTTGTGGATAAAATTGTGCACCCTCTAAAATTTCTGGTAAATATGGTATAGAATAAGCCAAAGTAATCTGTAATTTATATTTACCTAACGCCTTAATTCCTAAAGAGTTAACTGGTGCCTTACCTTGTGTAATTTTAGTACCATTTTTAATAATCGCATAGCTATCACTATCTAATGAAGAATTTTTTGGATCTACAGTCCTGCGCCAAGCAGTTACATAATCCGTTGCAGTTACTGGATCTCCATTAGACCATTTTGCATTCTTACGCAAATCAAACGTATAGACGCGTTGATCTTTAGAATGCTTAACACTAGTAGCTCCAGCTAAAATAGCTTTATTATTTTTATCAAATCGGTACAAACCTTCCATTGAATTCTGTAATACTTCTGAGCTAGTAGTATCACCATACTTACTTGAATCTAAAGTAGAAATTTCATTTGAGACGTAAGTATTCATTGTTTGAGTCTTAGCTTGAGATAATCCACTGTTAGAGGAACATGCAGCTAACACCAATCCCATTTCTATGACCATTAATCCGGAAAAAAATCGCTTAAATTTTTTAATTGTCATCTCCCCCTTTACTTACTTTTTGTATAATGCTAACATTTTATAAGTATACATTATGTTAGAAATATTTCAAACAGTTTTAACTAAAAACGCAAAAAAGAAAAAGCACCATATGATGCTTTTTCTTTGGGTTGGGTGTTCTTTTAGAACTATTGGGTTAGCTGGATTCGAACCAGCGCATGATGGTACCAAAAACCATTGCCTTACCACTTGGCTATAACCCAATACCAGCTGAACTTTTTACTTGTCGTTCAACAATGGAGGAGGGTGGATTCGAACCGCCGAACTCAGAGAGAGCGGTTTTACAGACCGCCGCGTTTAGCCACTTCGCTACTCCTCCGTTAGCTGACTTAATTATAATAACTAATATCCAGGTAAAATGCAAGGGTATTTTCAATTTTTTTGCAAATAAATTAATCCTTTTGACGTAAAACCACATATTGCCGCAACTTAGGATATTCCAATAATAAATATGTATCATAAGTCCAACTAGAACTAACGTTGAGTACCCAAATGAACCAAGAACTCTTATTGGTGAACATGACAATACTAGAAATATCTCGTAAGATTTCAATAATCAGTTTTTCTGATAATTCTGTTTTATCCATTTCTGCACCGTAGAACAATTCGACCAGAATACCAAGAATGAAGATAATAATCCAACCAACTAAGTAATGCCCACCTCTTTTAATTTTAACTTTAGGTAATCCTAGCTTATCTTTTTCATTACTAATCTTAACTTTAACATTGCGTGTTTGAAACAGTCCTATTGCAATACCAAACAAAATCAAGAACAACGTAACAAGCATAGTTAGAGGTGTAAAATTTTGACCTATGCCTAAAATCATCATAATCGCAGAATATAGCGGAATGATGATCAATGATAATCTGGTCGCTGTTTCATACTCAAGCGTAGTTTTCAAAAAAGAATAAATCAAGATAATTAAAAATATCCATAAGCTAATAACTTTGCCTCTTATTACTTAATACATTTCTTTAATTGTACAGCAAAAAAGCCGATGCATTTTTACACCGACTTTTTCGTTTATTTAAATTCTACTTTTTAATAGAAGTTTACAGCCTTGATGTAACGCTTGTTGTTGTTTCTGCAACCTTCAATTCTGTAGTACTTCTTGCCATTCTTGAATCTGTATGAAGCACCATAAGTAGTTACAGTTTGACCCTTGTACATCTTACCAGTACCCGGGGTACGACGGTATGATGACCAGTAAATGTAGGCATTGTGACGCAACTTACGTTGAGTACCAGTAATGTTAGTTACACGAACGTATTCGTCCTTGTTAGCTACCTTGTAGTAAGTCTTACCCTTGATAGTTACAATGTTTGGAACGATGTCAATGTTGGTGTAAGTATCGTAAATGTGGCCTAAGTAGTTACCGTTCTTGTCGTAAGCTCTTGAAGCTACCATAACAACGTGAGATTCACCTTTTTCAGTAGCAGCTGGTTTTACAAGTGCTGAAGTCTTTACCCAAACATTGCTTGAGTTAGCATCATTCTTTGACTTAGTTGAAACTCTTGAATATGATACGCCTGCAGCAGTACGTGCTTGATCACCAACATAAACTTGTTCACCATCTTTAAAAGTGGTTGAACCTGGCAATGCGTTATCACCATAAATGTTATAAGTTGGAATAGTAGTTTGTCCTGCTTCTGCATGCAAAGTTTGAAGTGAACTTGGAGCTACTAATACAGTGTATGTAACATTTGTCTTCTTACCAGTTAAACCAGTAGCAGTTAAAGTTACATTGTAGTAACGTCCTGCTTCTGAAGCGTTAACTTGACTTGAAGTTGTAATTGAAGCATATGTGTTATTGTATTTGTTTTGAACAGCACTAATTGCAACGATATTGCCTTCACTATCAGTAAAGTTAGTTGGGTTAAAGTTTGAGTTAACTGCAACTTGGAATACACGACCATTTAAACCAGCAGTTTGGTTTTGACCATTCAAAGTCCAACTAAATACTGGTGCATCAGTTGCTTCCGTAGATGATGAACCTGAATTTGATACAACTACTGGAATTTGAATAGTAGCAGTTTGAGTACCTGAAGTACCATTTAAAGTTAAATTAAATGTACTTACATTTGAAGGAATAACAATAACTGTCTTCTTAACCTCGGTAGCCTTCTTACCTTTAGCAGCTTTTTGCTTTTCAGTTACTTCTTTAGTAGTAATTTGATTTTGTAATAAAGCATTCTTAACATCAGTGTCACTCAATTTAAGAGGGGTACTCTTAGAGTTAGTTTCATGGAAGCTAATTCCAAGATCATTTAACTTCTTTGTAACACTTGATAATTCTTCACCATTTGAAATACCAACAGTAGTACGAACTACATTAGCACTTGGATTGGCAGTAGTTGCTTCATCAATTACTTGATTATTAAAAGTAAAGTATGGACGATCAGTTGGAGCTTGTGTACTAGTAGTACCAGCATTGTTAGTAGTATTAGTAGTGGTAGTACCTAATGTAATGCTTGCAGCATTAACAGGCACAGTTGAAGCTACAACTGGAGCAACAGCCAACAAAGTAGCGGCAGCCACGCCTAACATTTTTCTATTCTTTTTCATAAATGTGGTCTCCTTTTTTGTATAAACATACATATAAGTAAGCAGTAATATCTCTTGTTTACTTGTGAATATATTATACCATCGCGCCTTATCGATTCAAAAGAATCGACTTTTAGATGAGTACACAATATGAAGAAATCTGCCTTCATATTGCACATAGTAGGGTAACTCACCACTATTAAGCTGTAGTTACCGCACTGTTACAAATTAAAATCAAAGCTTTACAATTTTGTGAACTTTTCCACAAAGTGTTGACTTTTACCCACAATCAGTCTACGCATTTTACTTATCTTCAATAACAAGATCCTCTTCACGAACGAATTGCAACTTTTGAATGAAGATATATCTCATGACAAATCCTAACAAGATTGGCATCCCCGCAAATAACAACAAAATGAAGCCAATTGCCAGTGGTCCGCCAGCCATCTCTTGGTATGCTGCAATCGGTCCGATTAAACCTGCTGAACCAAAACCAGCAGAATTAGCCGTACCACTAATTTTAAAAATTGCACCAACTAATCCAGCAATTCCAGCGGATGCAATTACTGGTAAAAATAATCTTGGATTCTTCAACATATTAGCCATCTGAATCTTTGGCGTACCAATGAAGTGAGCAATTGTCGTACCAAGAACATTCACCTTGCTACTCATAATAGCCAAAGTGAACGCACATGCAGTGATACCCAAGTTAGCACTACCAGAGGCGATTCCCTCAACTCCAATCGCCATAGCAATTCCTACTGAAGAAATTGGTGACACAATCAAGGCCGCAAACGCAATACCCATGAGCATCCCCATCACGAGTGGTTGGAAGTTAGTCAAAGTACCGATCGTCTGACCTACCGCACCAGTAATCATCTTTGTGTAAGGCAACATGAATTGACCTACGCTACCCGCGATCACTGCCACAATCAATGGCAACAAAAGCACAGTATAACTACCCAATTTTGGCGTCAAAAACTTCCCTAAGAATGCCGCAAAGAAAATAGTCAGCGCAATGTTAATTACATCCCCAGAACCAGCCAAAATAATCTGACCATTTTTCACTTGAAATGCACCACTGGCAATCATCGCAGCCGCTGTAATTGAACCTGACTGAATTAAGTTGAACTTGAGCAAATATGACACGCACAATCCCGCAAAGACGGCTAACAAGCTACTCATCAATGTTGTCATTGTTAAAATATTTTGTGCTCTAGGCCAAGTATGCACGACGCTCTTCATTAGTTCATTAACTAATGCACCTGGTACCAACGCGATCACTACACCAGTACTCACACCATTCAATATGTTCAAAAGGTTTTCTTTAAAATCTTTTCGCATATAAACTTCCCTCAATTCATTTTAATGAAAAAAGCCCCAGGGACTTACGTCTCTGGAGCTTCACTTGTACTTGAAAAACTAGTCGAGAACGCAGACTCTCTCTGCAATAATATTAAATTCTCATCCTAGTTTTTCTCCTGATAAATATTATACTGTACTTTTTATTTTTAATATAGTTAAGATTATTTTAAGGTTGGCTTTTGTTTTTAAACAAAAAAGATCAGACTCACTGCCTGATCTTGCTTATTGGGTTAGCTGGATTCGAACCAGCGCATGATGGTACCAAAAACCATTGCCTTACCACTTGGCTATAACCCAATCTTCAAACCTTTTTACTTGATTGGTTCTATTTGAATGACCTCTCAATCACTCAACAGATATTAGTATAGGAGAATCAGGCAAAAAGGTCAAGAGAAAATTTAAATTTTTTCAGTAAAAAATTTCTTTCCGGATTTAAAATTGAAGTGCAACACTAAGTGTTAAACAAAAATGCCATTAAGAGCAGACAATGGCTTTTTTGCCTAAAATACAAATACTTGATCATTATATTTAACTTGATAAGTCAAATTTTTAAGATCTACATGTGCACTAGCTACTTCTGTCTTATCCTTATTTATTTGAGTAATCACAATTTCATGTTCACTAGGCGTTTCTACCTCAACTGATCCATTCAAATCAAATGCAGGCACGGAGTTGCGGAATTCTAATAACTTAATTAATGATTTAACCACTGGTCTTTGAACTTGTTTTTCGATTTCATCTAATTCGTAATAGTGACGATTAATGTCTCGACCTTCTTTAGTCTTTTCCAGCAATTTAATATCATTTTCACCAGCAAGCAAACCAACATAATAAATTTGAGGAATACCTGGTGCAAAGATCTGCAATAACCGAGCAAGGAAGTACTTTTTATCATCATTACCTAATGCAGAATAATAAGTAGTATTAATCTGATAGATATCCAAATTATGATATTCAGCACTTGAATACTTCTTCTTAACATTTGCGCCAATTTGATAGAGCTTTTTGGTTGTATAATCAATCTGTTCATCGGTCAAGACATCCTTAGCATCAACTACCCCTAACCCATCATGAGTATCTAGCGTAGTAAATTGCTTCATTGGACACTTCTTTAACCAGTTAGCTAATTGTGTACTATTACCGCTATAAAGTGAATATAGCAAGACCATTGGCAAAGCAAAGTCATAGATGAAGTAGCCATGCTTAGCCACCTTAAATGGCATAGTGTAATGCTCATGAATTTCTGGCAAAATCGTTGCTGGAGTGTCTTTCAAATAATCATTTACCTCTTCAAGCAATGACCAAATTTCAGGCTCCACAAAGAAATCATTGGTATCTAGTTTTTTAATGGCATAAGCAAAAGCGTCCAGACGAATCAGACTAGCACCATGCTTAGCCAAATTTTGCAAATTATTCTTAATAAATTCTTGAGTGTCTTAGTTCTTACATCCAAATCCATTTGATCGGGGCCAAAAGTATTCCACATCTTTTCATGACTGCCATCTTTGAATTCAATATCTTGATATGGAGCTTTAGCTTTACGTTTATAAATTAAATCAATATCCTTTTGTATTGGTCGCCCAGCAGGCCAGAACTTATCCCAGCTTAAGAACAAATCACTATACTTGCTCTGATCATGCTTAGCCTCAAAATCTTGGAAATAAGCTGAATGCTTGGATAAATGATTGATCATAAAATCAAACATCAAATAATATTGCTGACCTAATTTTTCAACGTCTTCCCAAGAGCCAAATTTAGGATCAACCACATCATATCGTGTTGGTGAAAAGCCACGATCGCCGTTTGATGGGAAAATTGGCAATAAGTGAATGCCACCAATCGCCTTTTTAAAATAATGGTCCATTACGTAAGATAAATCTTGTCAACTACCCTAGACTGAAGTCTAGGGCTTAGTGGCTCGTTAGCTTACGCTAACCAGAACACCAACTTGCTTAGATACGGACTTGACTTACCAGCAATAGTCTTTTGACTATTACCGATAGAGGTCGTCTATTTACCAAAGCCTTTTAAGTCCGTGAGTTGCTAGCGGACTGCAGCCTTTCTAGGCTGCTTTTTTTATTTTAGGATTCTGCCACTTGCCTAATCCTTTTTCTAAGATGTTCACGGCCGCATTCCAATCACGAATATGATGCGTTCGACAGATTGGACAAGTCCATTCCCGATCCTTAAGGGTTAATTTCTTATAACCGTTTTGCCCCATAATACTGCCACATTGATGGCATCTTTGGGTGGTGTACTTAGGATCAATTGTTAGAAATTCTTTGCCATATAGATCTGCCTTATAAGCCAGCATGTTCAGGAAACTACGCCAGCCAACATCAGAAATGGCTTGAGACAAGGCATGATTCTTTAACAGATTTCTGCTTCTTAGTTCCTCGGCAACTACTAAATCGTGGTTTTTGATTAGTGCAGTTGAGAGTACTTGCAAGAAGTCATTACGCTGTCTTCTGATCTTGTCGTGCAGTTTAGCTACAACTAAACGCTGCTTTTGATAGTTTTTTGCTAGCCGCAAATTGCGTCCTTCTTTTTTAGCCCTGCGCTGTCTGCGAGACAAGACACGTTGGGCATGGGCAAGCTTCTTTTTGGTTTTGCAATAAAATCGTGGATTAGCAACCATTGCTCCGTTAGATGCTGTTAAGAAATTATCAAGGTTAAGGTCAATGCCAATTTGACTTTG